>NZ_VIUG01000005.1:0-256017 GCF_007828255.1 Pseudomonas sp. SJZ078
GTGCTTTAAGCACTCCGGGCATTCAGCTTGCCACTCACCGCTCTCACCATCAGTTTAATCGCAGAGCAAGACACAAGCGGGCTTGCTCGCGAAGGGGTCACCACAGTTTAAAAGGACAAGCGCAACGCCAGCGCCGCCAACGTCACCAGCAACACCGGCACCGTCAACACAATCCCAACCTTGAAGTAATACCCCCAGCCGATCTGAATATTCTTGCGCTCCAATACATGCAACCAAAGCAAGGTCGCCAGGCTGCCGATGGGTGTAATTTTCGGCCCCAGGTCGCTGCCGATGACATTGGCGTAGACCATCGCTTCCTTCACGGCACCAGTGGCATGGCTGGCATCGATGGACAACGCACCGACCAGCACCGTCGGCAGGTTGTTCATGACCGACGAGAGCAACGCCGTCAACACCCCAGTGCCCATGGCCGCGCCCCACACGCCATAACCGGCGAAAGCGTCGAGCCACCCGGCCAAGTAGTCAGTCAGCCCCGCGTTGCGCAGGCCATAGACCACCAGGTACATGCCCAGGGAAAAAATCACGATCTGCCACGGCGCTTCCTTCATGGCCTTGCGGGTGGAGATCTTGTGACCGCGCGCGGCGACGGCCAGCAGCAACGCGGCGCAAACGGCCGAAATGGCGCTGATGGGAATGCCCAGGGGCTCCAGGGCAAAGCACCCCAACAACAGAATCACCAGCACGGCCCAACCGGCATAGAACGTGGCGCTGTCGTGGATGGCACTGGCCGGATCGTCCAGTTGATGCGGGTCGTAGTCACGGGGGATATCGTGGCGGAAAAACCACATCAGGATCGCCAGACTGGCCGCCACCGCCACCAGGTTCACCGGCACCATCACCGCCGCGTAGCGGTTGAAACCGATGCCGAAGAAGTCCGCCGAGACGATATTCACCAGGTTCGACACCACCAGCGGCAGGCTCGCGGTGTCGGCAATGAAACCGGCCCCCATCACGAACGCCAGGGTCGCCGCCGGGGAAAAACGCAGGGCCAGCAGCATGGAAATCACGATAGGCGTGAGGATCAGCGCCGCGCCGTCATTGGCGAACAACGCCGACACCAGGGCACCGAGCAGCACCATGTAGGCAAACAGCTTGCGCCCGCTGCCCCGCCCCCAGCGAGCCACATGCAGGGCCGCCCAGGCGAAGAACCCCGCTTCATCCAGCAACAGGCTGATGATGATCAGCGCGACGAAGGTACCGGTGGCATTCCAGATGATCTGCCACACCAACGGGATGTCGGAGATCTGCACCACCCCGCTCAACAACGCCAGCAGCGCGCCGAACGTCGCGCTCCAGCCGACGCCGAGCCCTTTGGGTTGCCAGATCACCAGGGTTATGGTCAGCAGGAAAATCAATGACGCGACAAGCATGCGCTACAGCCTTGGAAAGAGGGATTGATAAAAAGCGTCGGCCACCGATCCAGTTGGCGTGACGCAACTGCCAGGTGCCTGGAGATGTTCGGCTGGCTCAGGTCCAGCGCCGCAGTGAGTGCATAGACGCACATTCTTCCTCGCGGGCCACCAACAGCGCAATGCGGGTGCGGGTGCGGGTGCGGCTGTCGTCGGCCAGAGCCTTGAAGACATCGACGGAATTGTGGGGACTGGACATGACGGCAAAAAGTCTGGGCAAGCGAAGGGCGAATATAGGGAAACCCGAATATCCAGTAAAGTAATGGATTGGCATTGCACGCCCCCCGTGGTGAGGGGATTACTTGACCAGTTCAAAGCGCCCCCTGTGGCGAGGGGATTTATCCCCTCGCCACAGGTTGATGCCTGGCAAGTTAGCGCGGATCGCCGTTATCCAGCGCCCGGTTGGCCAGCAATCCGCCCAACTCGATCAACTGCTGAATGCCCAATGCTACATGTCGTCGCGAACCATCCAGCTCGAAGGCCAGGTCGCTGATCATCGCGTCGGCAGAGGCCAGGGTTTCACTAAGGTTGGCGAGCAGGCACTCGGTGTCGACGCCATTCACAACGGTGAAGAGCTGGCCTGGCGGTGGATTCGGGTCGGATTCAGGTTTTAGGTAGAAGTCGAGGGCTCGTTTGGCGGCTTTGTCGAAGTCGGCGGGGTTTGGATCGGTGTCTGGTGGATTGGGTGTTGGTTTGAACATGATGAAACTCCGATGCATTCTGAAAAGGAGCCATCACCCTCTCGCTACCAAACGAATTGGGCGGTGGCCATACGAAGGTTGGTAGACCGGGCATCGGAGCCGGCGCCTCCGAAAAGGCCCTGCGCATGGCCACCAAAAGGCGAAGCGCATGGCTGCGCTTGCAGAAGATGACGCTATGCACCCAAAGCCCGGGCTACCAAACCCGATCACTGATCAATCAGCGACCCGCAAACGATAGAACCCGCCCCCCAGGCGCACAAGCCGGCGGATTCTGGCGCAGTTGTAGGCAATGGCGCAAGGCGGTGTAGCCTGGGAGCGGCTACGTCCTACGCAGGAACTTTCATTCTCGAAATAAATGCGTCCCCTTTCCTCCTACTGTCAGAGCTGACAGTAGAGC
This sequence comes from Pseudomonas sp. SJZ078, assembly GCF_007828255.1. Lineage (NCBI taxonomy): Bacteria > Pseudomonadati > Pseudomonadota > Gammaproteobacteria > Pseudomonadales > Pseudomonadaceae > Pseudomonas > Pseudomonas sp. SJZ078. The sequence continues at coordinate 2,529 of NZ_VIUG01000005.1, forward strand.
GGGGATTTGAAGCGATATATAAAGCCCGTGGCGAGGGAGCTTGCTCCCGCTCGGTTGCGCAGCGACCGCCAAAGGGGCCTGCTGCGCAGTCCAACGGGAGCAAGCCCCCTCGCCACGGAGAGGTGGAAGGTGCCATCTGGCGTGGATCAATTACTTGTCTGATCCGCTGTCAAAGCGAACGAATGCGGATGTCGTCGACTTCAGTCACTTGGTTTTCCGCTTGCTGTTTTCCATTAAAAATTTCTATCTGCACCGTTTCGTGGGTCGGTTCAAAAGTAATTGAGAACGGTCTCCAAATAGAAGTGAGCCCGCTGGGCTCATGTAAATGCCCGGCCACCCTAAATTTTAACAGCCCCTCATGCCCAGCCCCCCTACGAGCGAGCAGACTGAACTCATACCTGGCTCCGGGACGCAACCCTTCTATGTTCCTTTGTATAGTTGACAGCTGTGTAGCTGCAGATCCAAGCCGGCAGTAGTAATTACCGGCCTCCTGTCTGATCGCAACGATTCCGCCAGATAGCCAGCCATTCATGTCCCCATTCGTAAAGGGAGTGTAGTGTTCGAAAGGAGCTTGATTGGCCAAGGCATAGATACGCAACGGGAAGACCACCGCCTCGCTCTCGCTGGTACTGCGGTTGAAGGTAACCTCCAGCACAACCTTCAGCTCGGAGCCATCAAGCAATTTTTCAAGTTCAGCGCGCGGGATGGACCTCGACAGCCCCGCAGTCACTTCGCTCGAATCAACCTCAGTGCCGGTGGCAAGCGTAATCGTCTGGTCCGAGCCATCACTGGCAGTGCCCTCACAACGCAGCCAGACCCGCTGGCCAGCGGCAATCAGCGGCCAGGGTGCCGCCGTGACTCGGGCATCCCCCGTGAAGCTACCCAGGTCCAACTCATTACCGATCCCCCCCTGGGCCGCCTCCAGAATCAGCGGCATCGCCAGGCTGGCCACGGGCATCGCTTGCACATTCAATGTAAACGTATCCGAGGGAGGCGACTCCACGCCAGCCTGGATCACCGTATAGGTGACGGTCACCGCCTTGCCCAAGCTAAACGCCACTACGCGGTTGTCGATCGGCACTTCCCAACCGTCCCTGACCGGCCATTCGTCCGAGGTGTAGGAACCTTCGGCGGGCGTGCCCGGAGCACCGGTCCAGGTGACTTTCAGTTTGTCGTCAGGCAGCAGCGCGGCATTGGTCGGCACCACGACCGTCAGCGTGTCCCTGGCATTGACCGGGTTCAGGGTGGCACCGTTGGCTTCTTTCACCGAGGGGGCCGTCAGTTCCAGGGCCGAACCGACCGTCAGGTGTCGGACGATGGAATTACCCAGCAAGGTAGTGCCCCGGGTGACGGAGTAGCTGACATCCACGGTGCCGTTGAGGTTTTCAGTGACGTACCTGAACGGCACGGTAAAGGGCACCACCTTGCCCGCCGTGTTGCCCGTCAAGGTTCTCGACTGGCCCGGGCATTGCTCGACGAGCCGCGCCAGCGCAGCACGACGACATCCTCGGGCAGGGTCGCGGTGTAGGTGGCGATGACGTTGGCGCCGATGGCGGGGTTGACGTCGTCCGGGTTCAGCACGTCATTGGGCGCTTCCACCACCGTAGGGATCGGCAGCGACGGCGCGGCCGCACCCACCGTCAAGATCAAGGACTCTGACTCGGGCTGACCGTTCACGCTGTAGTACACCGTGAGCGAGCCGCCATCCAGACGTTTGACCTGTTCTTTTTCCAGGTTCGCCAATACCGGCGCACCAACCGCTTCATCGCCCACGATCGCTATCACTTCATGGTAAGTCGGAAGCGTGGTGGAGGTACGGCCGTCGCAAATGATGATGATCTCATCGCCAGCGACACGTCCCGGATAATAGGGAACGGAAAGCGTGTAGAAATTCAAGTCCGGGTCCAGCGTACCGCCCACGGCCTCGACAATTTCAGGCGCCAGGTATTGGCGGGCATCACCGACCACGGTCACGGACTTGCTTTTCGACGGCTGATCCTCCTCACCACTGCGCACCCGCACGTAACGCACCGAGGCACGGCCCATGGCGATGGCCGCGACATCGGCATATGGGATGGTGAAGTCGTAGAAGTAAGGAATGGTGGTCACCGTCTGTTCCAGCGGGCCGACGATCACCGGAGAACTGTCCGCGGCCGTGCCGCGCCAGGTCAGGCGCAACAGATCATCCACGGCATGTTCATAGCGGTTGGCGGCAACACGCACGATGACAGGGTCCCCGGCCAGCTCGGCGAGATCAATTTCGTCGACGGGAGAACCGTTGACCAGCACCAACGGCGGATCGAGCCCGTCGTTGTTGAGGTCGACGAGAATCTGGGTCACTGCTGACCAGCGCCAGTATCCGCCTGGATAATTACCGCACTCATCCACCACCTGATAAGCGATGGCAAGGCCATCGCTGTCACCGGCTCGTTCGATGGTTTCAAGGGGAATAGTGACGATAATGTCCTGGCCCTCCTCGCCATCGAGCACCTTGCGATAGACATTCTCAGAACCCCAGGCCACATTGATCCTGTCGTTGCGACGCATATGATCGTAAGCCTTGATGGTAATCTCCACGCCGGCCGCGGCCTCTTCCGGTCCAACACCGTTGTCAAGGATGTCCTGAGGTATGGAATAGCGTAAACCCGAGTGGCCCGGCGTGCCTTGGTCCTCATCGAAACCGCCGGGCGGGTCGAGTTTGACCAACAGTTTCCACTGCGGCTGCGACTCTATGGGAATGCTCCCACCGACGCGCAGCACACTGTAGAACACCGGAAAAGCATCGCCCCTGACGATGTGCCCCTCATCGATACGGAAAGTCAGTTGCTGGTCCTTTTGCGCCAGATCGATCGTGGTACTCCAGACGGGGGTGGCCGTGTCATTCCAGTAGAACTTGAAGGTGTCGCCCACTTCCATCGATGTCCAGGGATCGACGACGCAGAGCAAACCGCCTTCCGCCAGCCGAGCCGGGATACCGGCATCATAGTTCTCGACGGGAATCGTCCAGCCGGGGAGCCAAGGGGGATCAAGGCTCAGAGGGTTGTTGTCGGGCACATAACGCGGAGGAAATCGCTTTTTCATGGGAAAACACCTCGACGCTTGAAGGGCTGCCAATAAAACAGTAGAGGCGCAGTGAACGTGAGGTCATTAGGACGCGTTGGGATAAGAGCGTCTACTGTCAGAGCTGACAGTAGAGTGGGGATCTAAATCGATATATAAAAAACCCGTAACGAGGAAACAAGCGCCCCTCGCCACGGGCATCCCTCATGGGTGGGGACGGATCAGACCTTTTTGTACTGCTCGACCCACTGGCCATAGGCATTGATGAATGTCTGCAGGAACGGCTTCACCGACTCCGACACATGACCCGCTTCATCGAACGCCGTGCCCGCATTGCTCAGGTAGCCTTCCGGTTGCTGCATGCACGGCACATTAAGGAACACTAGAGACTGGCGCAGATGGTGATTGGCGCCAAAACCGCCGATGGCACCCGGCGATGCGCTGATCACCGCACCGGGTTTGCCACTCAGGCAGCTCTGGCCGTAGGGGCGCGAACCGACGTCGATGGCGTTCTTCAACGGTGCTGGCACGGAACGGTTGTACTCCGGCGTGACGAACAGCAAGGCATCGGCTGCGCCCACCTGCTGGCGGAAGGTGCTATAGGCAGCGGGGGGCGAGACGTCGATGTCTTCATTGTAGAGCGGCAGGTCGCCTATCTCGACGATCTCCAGCTTCAGGTTGGCAGGCGCCAGATCCGCCAGCGCCAGTGCCAACTTGCGATTGATCGAGGCCTTGCGCAGGCTTCCCACTAAAACGGCCACTGTATAGACATTACTCATTGGATGTTCTCGGCTAGGGATCAAAGGGGACTCTATTTATAGATGATCGGGCGGATTATTGGACCAGCGGAAAACCGAAAACCTGCCGTCTGGACTATTTTTTTCTTGTAGGAAAACTTACCGCGCATGACCTGGGTCTACAGAACCGTAAATCGAGTGATCTATTTCCAGAGGTTCTAAGCAATGGCAGCAGTACTTGTCGGACAATTCCATGCGCGGGACGCCGAAGGTCGCGTCTATTCGGTGCATGAATTCCAGGAATCGACCCCGTCGCCGGACGGAAACGGCAAGGAGCCTGTCACCACTTACAAGCTGGCCATCGGTGATCGTGTCAGCAAGCTCGATGAAGACAGGTTCCTGCTGGTGCAGTCCGGCATTGAATTGGTGCGTGAACCCGAAACGCAAATAGCTTTATGACATAAGCAGAAGTCATGCCCGGACTTGGGTTAGGATTCAGCCATTGAATGGCTCCCCCGCCGCACTTGGACTTCTTGCATGCGACTACGCCACATCGAAGTGATCCAGGCGCTGCTGCAGACTGGCCACCTAGGCACCGCGGCCGAATGGCTGCAATTGCCGGTGGCTGAAGTCGAGTCGACCCTGCGCGATGCCGAAGCTCAGTTGGGCTTCATGTTGTTCGCCAGCGTTCGCGGACGCTTGCAGGCTACTCGAGAAGCCCTTGAACTGCGCGACGGCATCACTGGCGTGTACGACGCCCTCGAGCCGGTGCAGCGCTTGGCCAGCAGTTTGAAACACTATCAGGCGCCGCCCCTGCGGATCATCTGCACCCCGCCACTGGCCCAGCAATTGTTGCCCCGCAGCATGGCCGCCCTACGCCGCCGCTACCCGGATGCGCCGTGTACGCTGCTGAGCCAGCCGACCCGTGAGATCGTCCGCAGCCTGCTGCTGCGCGACAGCGACCTGGGCCTGAGCCTGCATGACCCCGAGCACCCCGACATCCATTGCCAGATGATTGCCCAGGGCAAACTGCAATTGCTGGCCCCCCACGGCTGGCTGCAGCCACGGCAAAAGTACATTTCGCTTCAGGATCTGGCGGGCCAGTCGCTGGTGGGGCTCGATGGCCAGGACCCACTGAGCCCTGCGTTCGACAATAAACTCGGAGCGCTGCGCCCGGCGCCGGTGATCCAGATTCGCGTCCAGACCCACCAGATGATGCGCGCCATGGTCGAGGCCGGCGAAGGCCTGGCCGTCGTCGATCCCTTTACCGCCTCGGGCGCCAAGGATGGCGGGCTGGACGTATGCCCGGTATCGCCCGCCATTCCCATTTGCCTCTACGCCCTGCGCCTGACCGGCACGGCCCCGCCACCCACGCTTCAAGCGCTGCTGGAGCTGGTTACGGAACAAGCCGAGGCGTTGCTGAGCCACTGACCGACATGCCCAGCGGATCATCGAACAACCGGTACCAGAACAACGCCACTTCGGCGGTATGCCGGTCGATACCGCGGTAGCGCAGGTGGTCGATACCGCCGAGCACATAGCCACAGCGTTCGTAGAGCCGGCAGGCCCCCAGGTTGTTGTTCTGGGTTTCCAGCATGATCCCCGGCAATTTTTTCTTGCGGCTCCAGAACTGCGCCACGTCGAGCAAGGCCTTGGCCACCCCATGACGACGGGCCGGGGCATGCACCGCCAGTTCGTCGATGTGGGCAAAACCGTTCCAGTTGGTGCTGACCACCAGATGCCCCACCGGATGGTCGTCCAGATAGGCCATGAAGATTTCGCTGTCCGGCGCGTCGTGGAAGCTGCTGAACTCTTCCGGGTCGATGCCATAGCATTTTTGATAGGGGACAATGGGCGTAACCGGCCATTGACTCACGGGACGGCCGATCTGCGCGGTGCCGTAAGCGCTGACTTCGAAACTGAAATCACTGCCCCAGATGTACGCAGCGAAGCCGTCATCGACGACCCGCACCGACAAGCCGGGGTGTTTGGGATTCATGACCGACTGCATACTGGTAAAGGTCCTCATTCCTTGAGCCAACCAACGGCACGCTGCAATCCATTGCCCACGCCTCTCGAAACTGTGTACATCAAGCGGCTACCCATGGACTGCCGTTTACCTCAGGTTAGAAGGTACTGACGATTGTGGCGAGCGATGAACAATAAACAATGACACTACTGCCCCTGTAGGAGCGGGCTTGCTCGCGAAAGCGGTGGGTCAGACAACAATTGGTCGCCCGATACACCGCATTCGCGAGCAAGCCCGCTCCCACAGGGGGCACTGGTCAATTCCTCACTGGCTGGCCTCAGCCAACTGCGTCCACAGTGCCGGGGCACCGGCGGACTTGGCGATGGCTTCCAGACGTGCGGCATGTTCGGCCAGGTCGTTTTCACTGGCACGGATGATCCGGGCGGGCCGACGGTCGGCGGGCAAACGCCGGATTTCGCTGGCCTGTGCACCCGAGCCCTCGCCGGTCCCATTACCGTCCGACGCGTTGCCGGCCAGGGACAGGCTGGTCTGGCCGCCGGTCATGGTCAGGTAGACGTCGGCAAGGATCTCGGAGTCGAGCAAGGCGCCGTGCAGTTCACGGCCGGAGTTGTCGACCCCATAGCGCTTACACAAGGCGTCGAGGCTGTTGCGCTGCCCCGGGTGCCGCTCGCGAGCCATCACCAGGGTGTCGAGGATGGTGCAATGCCGGGTGATGTCGGCCCGGTCGTGCTGGCCCATCAAGGCGAATTCATTGTTGATGAAGCCAACGTCGAACGCCGCGTTATGAATGATCAGCTGCGCGCCCTGGATGAACTCGAAGAATTCATCGGCCACTTCGGCGAAACGCGGCTTGCCCACCAGGAATTCGTTGGTGATGCCGTGGACGGCGATGGCGCCCTCGTCACTTTCGCGGTCCGGTTGCAGGTAGACATGGAAATGGCGACCGGTCAGCCGCCGCCCGATCAGCTCGACACAGCCGATCTCGATAATCCGGTGACCATCGGTCACCGGCATGCCGGTGGTTTCGGTATCCAGTACAACAGATCTGTTGGCCATCAGTGTTCAGTTCTCAACGGGCTGTCTTGCAAAAGCGGGGATGTTAACACGCTGCGGCGGAGTAACTGACCGCAGCTTTTACTGGCTGCATCAGGCCTGTTTGTATCCCCGCACCTCATCCACCCCACGATTGGCCAACTGGTCGGCCCGTTCGTTGCCGTGGTGGCCGATGTGCCCGCGTACCCACTTCCAGGTCACGTTATGGCGGTTGACCTGTTCGTCCAGCAACTTCCAGAGGTCGGCATTCTTGACCGGTTCCTTCGCGGCCGTCTTCCAGCCGCGCTTCTTCCAGTTGGCCATCCACTCGTTGATGCCCTTCATCACGTACTGCGAGTCGGTCACCAGCAGCACGTCGCAGGGGCGCTTGAGTTCTTCCAGGCCGCGGATGGCGCCCATCAGCTCCATGCGATTGTTGGTGGTATTGGCTTCGCCGCCCCAGAGTTCTTTCTCCACGCCCTTGCACACCAGCAACGCACCCCAGCCGCCCGGGCCGGGGTTGCCCTTGCAGGCGCCATCAGTGAAGAGTTCTACGCTATCGCTCATGCCAATCTATCCAGGAAAAATGCAAAGGCCTGCCGGCCAGGCCCGAAAACGCCTGCAACCGAAATGCCGGCCAGACCATCAGAAAAAGGGTTATGGCTCGATATGGCGACGATTGACCTTGGCCATCGGCAAGGGAATCAGCTTGCCCATCGGCTCGCGTCGCACCTGGCGCACAGGGCGCAGCCCGACTGCAATCTTGCGCGCCACCAGCAGATAGAAACCGCCACCGGACAGTTGCCAGTCGCCCGCCCTGCGCTCCCACCCCGCCAGGCGGGCTTGCCACTTGGGCGACGCAAGCGGCGGACGATAGCACCCGAAGCGGCGTTTCTCCAGCGCGAAGCCCAGCAGGTTGAGCCAGTCGCCCACCCTCGATGCCGAGATGCAGCGAGCCTGGCGCAAGCCATCATGGGCGAAGACATGGCGTAGTCCCCAACTGCTCCAGGGGTTGAGCCCGATGATCAACAGATGCCCACCCGGACGCACGCTGCTGGCGGCTTCACGCAGCAGGCCGTGGGGCGACAGGCAGAAATCCAGGCCGTGCTGCATCACCACCACATCGGCGGCGTGCTCGCTCAACGGCCAGGCCTGTTCCTCGCAGACGATCTCCACCCCGGGCAGCGGTGCGCCCAGGCGCACGTTGCGCTGGACCTGCGGTGCCGACGGCGGTGTCTGCGCCGACGGACCGTAGTGCACCAGGTAACCGCCGAAGAAGCGACCCAGCTCATCTTCGAGCATGCGCCGTTCCTCTTCCAGCAAAAATTGCCCGACGGGGCCGGACAGCCATTCACGGGCTGCGCTGATCAACGCCAGCCAGTCGGGGTCAGCCTGAGCGAACGCTTCGTCAGTCATTGCATTCTCCAACGCGTCAGGAAGTTCTAAGATGCGCCTTTGTTTTCCGCTTGGCGAATTCCACGATGATACAGATCAGTGCCCTGCCCGCCTTCACCGATAACTACATCTGGTTGTTACAGGACCACTCCAGCCGCCGCTGCGCCGTGGTCGACCCGGGTGACGCCGCACCGGTCCAGGCCTGGCTCGAGGCCCACCCGGGCTGGGTCTTGAGCGACATCCTGATTACCCACCATCACCATGATCATGTCGGCGGCGTCCAGGCGCTGAAAAATGCGACGAACGCCACCGTGCACGGCCCTGCCAGCGAGAACATTCCGGCGCGGGACGTCGCGCTCAAGGACAACGACCAGGTCAAGGTGCTCGGCCTGGACTTCGATGTCTACGCCGTGCCCGGCCATACATTGGGGCATATCGCCTATTACCACCATGGCCTGCTGTTCTGCGGCGACACCCTGTTCGCCGCCGGTTGCGGACGGCTCTTCGAAGGCACGCCGGAACAGATGCACCATTCCCTCGGCCGCCTCGCCGCCCTGCCGGACGATACGCTGGTCTACTGCACCCACGAATACACCCTCGGCAACCTGAAGTTCGCCGCCGCGGTGGAGCCCGGCAACCCGGACATCGCCGCCCGCCTTGAAAAAGTCGGCCGGCAACGCAGCGAGGGCGTCATGACGCTGCCGTCGACCCTGGCCCTGGAAAAACTCACCAATCCATTCCTGCGCACCGCTGAAACATCCGTTAAACAAAAAGCAGACGAACGGAACGGCCAGCGAAACGGGACGCCGAGCGAGGTTTTTGCGGCCTTGAGGGCCTGGAAAGATAAGTTCTAAGGCAGCCATCGGCTGATACAAAAATTCTGAATGGTTGACCTGTTGGGGTGCGCTTTCTAGAATCGGCCGACATTTTTGCCCGGAACTTACTTCCAGCCAATGTCGTCATCCATACGCAGGTCCGTCCCGTCAGCTACTTTGACCCGCCTGGCTCAAGCCATCGCGGTGGCTGTGTCCGCCATCCTGGCGGGCTGCCAGAGCTCGGGCCAGATGCCCCAGACCGACACGGCCGCGCCAAAGAACATGGCGGCCCGCGCCAAGCAGAAGCCGGTCTGGCTCAGCGAGAAGCCCAGCCCCCAGGTTCCCCAGGACATCTGGGAACGCATGCGCCAGGGCTTCCAGTTGCAGGAGACCGCAGGCGTCAACCCGCGTATCGAGCAACAGCGCCTGTGGTTCGCCAGCAACCCGTCGTTCCTCGAGGGGGCCGGTGAACGCGGCAGCCTGTACATGCACTACATCGTCGAACGCCTCGAAGAGCGCAACATGCCGCTGGAGCTGGCGCTGCTGCCGGTGATCGAAAGCGCCTACAACCCCATGGCCTACTCCCGGGCCAACGCCGTCGGGCTGTGGCAGTTCATTCCGTCCACCGGGCGTTACTTCAACCTGCGCCAGACCCGCTTCTACGACGGGCGTCGCGACATCACCGCCTCCACCACGGCGGCCATGGATTACCTGACGCGCCTGCACGACATGTTCAACGGTGACTGGCTGTTGGCGCTGGCCGCCTACAACGCCGGCGAAGGCACGGTCAGCCGCGCCATCGAGCGCAACGAAAAACTCGGCCTGCCCACCGACTACTGGAACCTGCCGCTGCCTGCCGAGACCCAGGCCTATGTGCCCAAGCTGCTGGCATTGTCCCAGGTAGTGCTCGCCCCCGATGCCTATGGCGTGAACCTCAACCCGATCGCCAACGAACCCTATTTCCAGGTCGTCGAGATCAACCAGCGCATGGACCTGTCCAAGGTCGCGGCGGTGGCGAACATCGACGAAGACGAGCTGTTCCAGCTCAATCCGGCCTTCAAGCAGCGCACCACCATCGATGGCCCTCAGCACCTGCTGGTGCCCACCTCCAAAGCCCAGTTGCTGACCGCCAGTCTGTCGACCATGCGTCCGGAAGAACTGATCAGCCAGCGCTCGCTCAAACCGGTCTTCGAAAGTGCCGATGACAGCGAAGTCGAAGGTGCCCGGCGCAGCTACCGGGTCAAACGCGGTGACAACCTGGCCCAGATCGCCAAGGCCAACAACGTCCAGACCAAGGACTTGCAACGCTGGAACAAGCTCAGCGGCAACAAGCTCAAGGTCGGCCAGACCCTGGTCATGCAGGACGCCAAGGCGACCAAGGCAACCAAGGCCAGCGGCAAGCGCATCAACACCGTGGTGGCCGCCAACAGCAAGGACCCGAAGAAGCAGCAGACCCAGTACAAGGTCCAGCAGGGTGACTCGCTGTACGTGGTGGCCAAGCGCTTCAATGTCGAGATGCAACACCTCAAACGCTGGAACCCGCGCATGGGCAAGGCCCTCAAGCCTGGGCAGATGTTGACGGTCTACTCCCCACATTGACAGGCTCGAGGGATTCTTGTGGCGGTGCGACGTTTCGATAAATCCCCTCGCCACAGGCTCAGCGCCTGGCTGATGCCCTTCAACTGACTGACTCCCTGTTACCTGCCTTTTTCCTGTCGATACAAGCTGTTACTGTACAGGCCATAAAAGCCCAAGCCGCCTGGATCGGATACCAGACTTGATACGTCCCCTCCTCCTGTTCCTGATCAGCCTGGCCCTGAGCTTCCCCGCCAGCGCAACCATCAGCGAAAGCCATGGCTACGCACAATTCGGCACGCTCAAGTACCCGGCCAGATTCACCCACTTCGACTGGGTCAACCCGCAAGCGCCCAAGGGCGGTACCTTGCGGGTCATGGCATTCGGCACCTTCGATACGCTCAACCCGTACACCTTCAAGGGCAGCAGCCCGGTCTCCACGGCGAATTTTCTGCAGTACGGCATCAACGAACTGAACGAGCCACTGATGGTCGGCACCGGCCAGTACGCGCCTTCCGGCGATGAGCCTACGTCGAGCTATGGCCTGATCGCCCAGAGTGTGGAATACAACGAAAACCGCAGCTGGGTGGTCTTCAACCTGCGGCCCGAGGCGCGGTTTCATGATGGCGTGCCGATCACCGCCTATGATGTGGCGTTCTCCTACCGGACGCTGCTCAAGGAGGGCCACCCGCAATACCGCACCAGCCTGCAGGAAGTGCTGCGGGTCGACATCCTCAATCCGCTGAAAATCCGTTTTGTCTTCAAGCGCGCGGGCAATCCCTTGTTGATCCTGCGCCTGGGCGAGCTACCGGTGCTGCCCCAGCATTATTGGGAGCACCGCGACTTCAAGGCCACCACGTTCGAGCCGCCCCTGGGCAGCGGCCCGTACCGTATAACCCAAGTGCAGCCGGGTCGCCAGCTGGTGTTCGAGCGGGTCAAGGATTACTGGGGCAAGGACCTGCCGGTCAATCGCGGCAAGTACAACTTCGACCGGATGGAAGTGGAGTTCTACCGCGACAGCGACGTGGCCTTCGAAGCCTTCAAGGCGGGCGAGTTCGACATCTACATCGAGCACCAGGCCAAGAACTGGGCCAACGGCTACGACTTTCCGGCGGTCAACCGCGGCGAGGTGATCAAGGCGCAGATTCCCCACCAGATCCCGACCCAGACCCAGGGTCTGTTCATGAATACCCGGCGCAGCACATTTGCCGAGGTCAAGGTACGCGAGGCGCTGGGGTTGATGTTCGACTTCGAGTGGACCAACCGCACGCTGTTCAGCAGCGCCTACAAGCGCACCCTCAGTTATTACCCCAACAGCGAGTTCTCCGCCAATGGCCTGCCGGTGGGGCACGAATGGCTGTTGCTCAAACCGTACCGCGAACAATTGCCGCCCCGGCTGTTCACCGAGCCCTTCAGTCTGCCCCATACCGACGGTCGCGGCATCCCCCGGGAAACCCTGCGCAGGGCCCTCGGGCTGCTGAAAGAAGCCGGATGGACTCTCAACGGCCAGCGCCTGTTGAACGCCGACGGCCAGCCCCTGAGTTTCGAGATCCTGCTGGTGAACCCGAACCTGGAGCGCATTCTGCAGCCCTACATCGAGAACCTCACCAGCATTGGCATCCAGGCCCGTCTGCGCACGGTGGACCGCGCCCAGTACAAACAGCGCCTGGACCAGTTCGACTTCGACATGGTCCTGCTGACCCTGAACCAGACGCTCAGCCCGGGCCTGGAGCAATGGCAGTATTTCCACTCCAGCCAGGTCGGGGTCAAGGGCAGCAAGAACTACGCCGGGATCGCCAACCCCGTGGTCGACCATCTGCTGGAAAAGCTGCTCGCCGCGCAGACCCGCGACGAACAGGTCGCCGCCGGCAAAGCCCTCGACCGTGTGCTGTTGTGGCAACACTACTGCATTCCCAACTGGTATCTGAATTATCATCGCCTGGCCTACCGTAACCGGTTCGCCTTTGTCACCACGCCGCCCTACACTTTGGGCCTGAGCGCGTGGTGGCTGAAATCTTCGGAGAAAGATCAATGAAGCCTTTACGCGCCCTGCTCCTGCAGGCTGGCGGCCTGCTTTTCGCCGGGCTGGCCTGTGCCGCGCCGCAGCACGCCGTGACCTTGTACAACGAGCCGCCGAAATACCCGGCCGATTTCAAGCATTTCGACTATGTGAACCCGGACGCGCCCAAAGGCGGGATTTTCCGCCAGGGGGGCTTTGGTGGTTTCGACAGCCTCAACCCATTCATCAGCAAAGGCGTGCCGGCCGATGACATCGGTCTGATCTACGACACCCTGGCCAAGCAAGGCCTCGACGAACCGTTCACCGAATACGGCCTGATTGCCGAAAAAATCGAGAAAGCCCCGGACAATGCCTGGGTGCGCTTCTACCTGCGCCCCGAAGCCCGTTTCAACGACGGCCATCCGGTACGCGCCGAAGACGTGGTCTTCAGCTTCCAGACCTTGACCAAGGACGGCGCGCCGATGTTCCGCGGCTATTACAACGACGTCGCTGAGGTCATCGCCGAAGACCCGCTCAAGGTGCTGTTCAAGTTCAAGCACACGAATAACCGTGAACTGCCGCTCATCCTCGGCCAACTGCCGGTCTTGCCCAAGCATTGGTGGGCCGATCGCGATTTCAACAAGGGCAACCTGGAAATCCCACTGGGCAGCGGCCCCTACAGGGTCACCGAGGTGAAAGCCGGGCGCTCGGTCCGCTATGAAAGGGTCAAGGACTATTGGGGCAAGGACCTGCCGGTCAATCGCGGCTTCTACAATTTCGACGTCCTGACCACCGACTACTACCGCGACAACACCGTCGCGGTCGAGGCGCTGAAAGCCGGGCAGTTCGATTTCTGGCTGGAAATGACCGCCAAGAACTGGGCCAACGCCTACAACATCCCGGCCGTCACCGAAGGCCGGTTGATCAAGGAGCAGATTCCCAACGGCAACCCCACCGGCATGCAGGGCTTCGTCTACAACCTGCGTCGCCCGGTGTTCCAAGACGTGCGGGTGCGCAAGGCCCTGAGCCTGCTGCTGGACTTCGAATGGACCAATAAACAACTGTTCAACGGTGCCTATGCCCGCACCCGCAGTTATTTCGAGAATTCGGAAATGGCCGCCACCGGCCTGCCCGGCGAGGACGAACTGAAGATCCTCGAGCCCCTGCGCGGCAAGATTCCCGAGCAAGTCTTCACCGAAGCGTTCCAACCTTCGATGTGCGATGGTAGCGGCATGATCCGCGACCAGCAGCGCAAGGCCTATCAATTGCTGCAGGAAGCCGGCTGGCGCATCGTCGACGACAAGATGGTCGATGCCCAGGGCAAACCGGTGGTGCTGGAGTTCCTGCTGGCCCAGACCGAGTTCGAACGGGTACTGCTACCGTTCAAGCGCAACCTGAGCGACCTGGGCATCGAGCTGGTGATCCGCCGGGTCGACGTGTCCCAGTACATCAATCGCGTGCGCTCCCGGGATTTCGACCTGATGGTGGGCAGCTTCCCGCAGTCCAGCTCGCCGGGGAACGAACAGCGCGAGTTCTGGATGTCAGCCGCGGCCGACAAGCCCGGCAGCCGCAATACCATGGGCTTGAAGGATCCGGCCGTCGACCAGTTGGTGGAACAACTGATCAACGCCGATTCGCGCAAGAGCCTGGTCGCCCACGCCCGCGCCCTGGATCGCGTGCTGCAATGGGGCTACTACGTGATCCCCAACTGGCACATCAAGACCTGGCGCGTGGCCTACTGGAACCACATCGGCCATCCGAAAGTCACGCCGACCTATGACATCGGCACGACCACCTGGTGGGTCAAGCCGGACACCAAACCTGCCGATGAAGTTAAGCAAGTAATCGAACAACAGAACAACGCTGCCCCGGCGAGCGTGGAGTAACCCGATGCTGGCTTATATTTTCCGGCGGCTGCTGCTGATCATCCCGACTCTGTTCGGCATTCTGCTGATCAACTTCGTCATCATCCAGGCCGCGCCCGGCGGGCCGGTGGAGCAGATGATCGCCAAGCTCGAAGGCTTCGAAGGCGCTACCAGCCGCATCGCCGGCGGCGGTGCCGAAGTCTCGGTGGCCGGTTCGTCGTATCGCGGCGCCCAGGGCCTGGACCCGGCGCTGGTCAAGGAAATCGAACGGATGTACGGCTTCGACAAGCCGGCCCCCGAACGCCTGTGGATCATGATCAAGAACTATGCCCACCTGGATTTCGGCGACAGTTTCTTCCGCGACGCCAAGGTCATCGACCTGATCAAGGAAAAGATGCCGGTGTCCATTTCCCTCGGGCTGTGGAGCACGCTGATCATGTACCTGGTGTCGATCCCGCTGGGGATCGCCAAGGCGACGCGACATGGCAGCCATTTTGATGTGTGGACCAGTTCGGCGATCATCATCGGCTATGCGATTCCGTCATTTCTGTTTGCCATTCTGCTGATCGTGGTGTTCGCCGGCGGCAGCTATTTCGACTGGTTCCCGTTGCGCGGCCTGACCTCGAATAATTTCGATCAATTGAGCTGGGGCGGCAAGATCCTCGATTATTTCTGGCACCTGGCCCTGCCGGTGACTGCCCTGGTGATCGGCAACTTCGCCACCATGACACTGCTGACCAAGAACAGCTTCCTCGATGAGATCAACAAGCAATACGTGGTCACCGCCAAGGCCAAGGGCCTGACGCGCAACCGGGTGCTCTACGGCCATGTGTTTCGCAACGCGATGTTGCTGGTCATCGCCGGTTTCCCTTCGGCGTTCATCGGCATCTTCTTCACCGGCTCCTTGCTGGTGGAGGTGATCTTCTCCCTCGACGGCCTCGGGCTGATGAGTTTCGAGGCGGCGATCAACCGCGACTACCCGGTGGTCTTCGGTACCTTGTTCATCTTCACCCTGCTGGGGCTGGTGGTGAAACTGATCGGTGACCTGACCTATACCTTCGTCGACCCACGCATCGACTTCGAAAGCCGGGAGCATTGAGATGAACCTGTCCCCCCTCAATCGCCGCCGGTTCGAACTGCTCAAGGCGAACAAGCGTGGCTGGTGGTCGCTGTGGCTGTTCATGATCCTGTTTGTCCTCAGCCTGGGCGCCGAACTGATCGCCAACGACAAGCCACTGGTGGTGCATTACGACGGCGGCTGGTACTTCCCGGCCCTCAAGCGCTACCCGGAAACCACCTTCGGCGGCGAATTCCCGCTGGAGGCCAACTACAAGAGCCCCTACATCCGCGAACTGCTGGCGGCCAAGGATGCCTGGGTGCTGTGGGCACCGATTCCGTTCAGCTACCAGAGCATCAATTACGACCTGAGGGTCCCCGCCCCCGCACCACCTTCTGCGGTGAACTGGCTGGGCACCGACGACCAGGGCCGGGATGTACTGGCCCGGGTCATCTATGGTTTCCGCATTTCGGTGCTGTTCGCCCTGACCCTGACACTGCTCAGCTCGATCGTCGGCGTCATTGCCGGGGCCTTGCAGGGCTTCTATGGCGGTTGGGTCGACCTGGCCGGCCAGCGCTTCCTGGAGATCTGGTCTGGCCTGCCGGTGCTTTACCTGCTGATCATCCTGGCCAGTTTCGTCCAGCCCAACTTCTGGTGGCTGCTGGGGATCATGTTGCTGTTCTCCTGGATGAGCCTGGTGGACGTGGTGCGCGCCGAGTTCCTGCGCGGGCGCAATCTCGAATACGTGCGTGCCGCCCGAGCCCTGGGCATGCAGAACGGCGCGATCATGTTCCGGCATATCCTGCCCAATGCCATGGTCTCGACCATGACCTTCATGCCCTTCATCCTCACCGGCGCCATCGGCACCCTCACCGCCCTGGACTTCCTCGGTTTCGGCCTGCCGGCCGGCGCGCCGTCCCTGGGCGAGCTGGTGGCCCAGGGCAAATCCAACCTCCAGGCGCCCTGGTTGGGCATGAGCGCGTTCGCCGTACTCGCGATCATGCTGAGCCTGCTGGTATTCATCGGCGAGTCCGCTCGCGATGCCTTCGATCCGAGGAAGTGACATGAACCAGGACAATCTGATCGAAGTCCGCGACCTGGCGGTAGAATTCGTGGTCGGGCAACATCGCCAGCGCGTGGTCGAGGGCGTCAGTTTCGACATCAAGCGCGGCGAAACCCTAGCCCTGGTGGGAGAAAGCGGCTCGGGCAAGTCGGTAACGGCCCACTCGATCCTGCGGTTGCTGCCGTATCCGCTGGCCCACCACCCCACCGGCGCCATCCAGTACGCCGGGCAGAACATGCTGGGGTTGAAGGAAAAAACCATCCGTCACATCCGCGGCAACCGGATCGCGATGATCTTCCAGGAGCCGATGACCTCCCTCAATCCGCTGCACTCCATCGGCAAACAGATCAATGAAGTGCTCGGCATCCATAAGGGCCTGACCGGCAAGGTCGCGACCCGACGGACCTTGGAGTTGCTGGAACTGGTGGGCATCCCCGAGCCGCACAAGCGTCTCAAGGCCCTGCCCCACGAACTGTCCGGCGGCCAGCGCCAGCGGGTCATGATCGCCATGGCCCTGGCCAACGAGCCGGAACTGCTGATCGCCGACGAACCGACCACCGCCCTGGACGTCACCGTCCAGCTGAAAATCCTCGATCTGCTCAAGGATCTGCAGGCACGATTGGGCATGTCGCTGCTGCTGATCAGCCACGATTTGAACCTGGTCAGAAGAATTGCGCACCGTGTATGTGTCATGCAGCGCGGTTGCATCGTCGAACAGGCATCGTGCGCAGAATTGTTCCGCGCGCCGCAGCATCCGTACACTCGGGAACTGCTGGCCGCCGAGCCCAGCGGCAACCCGACGAGCAACGTGGTCGGCCCGCCGCTGTTGCAGGTCGAGGACCTGAAAGTCTGGTTCCCGATCAAAAAAGGCCTGTTCAAGCGCACGGTGGACTACATCAAGGCCGTGGATGGCATTCGCTTCAGCCTGCCCCAGGGCCAGACCCTGGGGATCGTTGGCGAAAGCGGTTCCGGCAAGTCCACCCTGGGGCTGGCGATCCTGAGATTGATCGGCAGCCAGGGCGGGATCCGCTTCGAAGGCAAGCAGCTGGATAACCTGACACAGCAGCAGGTGCGACCGCTGCGCCGGGAGATGCAAGTGGTGTTTCAGGACCCGTTTGGTAGCCTGAGCCCGCGGATGTGTGTGGGCCAGATCGTCGGTGAAGGCCTGCGGATCCACAAGATCGGCACCGAAGCCGAACAGGAACAAGCGATAATCGCGGCATTGAAGGAGGTAGGCCTGGACCCGGAAACCCGGAACCGCTACCCCCATGAATTTTCCGGAGGGCAACGGCAGCGTATCGCCATTGCCCGGGCCCTGGTGCTCAAGCCGGCGTTGATTCTGCTGGATGAACCGACGTCGGCCCTGGACCGTACCGTGCAACGCCAGGTGGTGGAGCTGTTGCGGTCGCTGCAAACCAAGTACAACCTGACGTACCTGTTTATCAGCCATGACCTGGCTGTCGTCAAAGCGCTGAGCCACCAATTGATGGTGGTCAAGCATGGCCAAGTGGTCGAACAAGGTGATGCCCGCAGCATATTCGCCGCGCCGCAACACCCCTATACACAGCAGTTGCTGGAGGCCGCCTTCCTGGCCCCAACAACTGCCGAATAACCTGAAAGAGGAGCAACACATGGGTTTTCTCGCCGGTAAGCGCGTACTGATCGTCGGTGTCGCCAGCAAGCTGTCCATCGCATCCGGCATCGCCGCCGCCATGCATCGCGAGGGCGCTGAACTTGCCTTCACTTATCAGAACGACAAACTCAAGGGTCGTGTCGAAGAGTTCGCCCAAGGCTGGGGTTCGAGCCCTGAGCTGTGCTTCCCGTGCGACGTGGCCAGCGATGAAGAAATCGCCAAGGTCTTCGAAGAACTGAGCAAGAAGTGGGACGGCCTGGACTGCATCGTGCACTCCGTGGGCTTCGCCCCAGGCGACCAGCTGGACGGCGACTTCACCGAAGCCACCACCCGTGAAGGCTTCCGCATCGCCCACGACATCAGCGCCTACAGCTTCGTGGCCCTGGCCAAGGCCGGCCGCGAGATGATGAAGGGCCGCAACGGCAGCCTGCTGACCCTGTCGTACCTGGGCGCCGAGCGCACCATGCCGAACTACAACGTCATGGGCATGGCCAAGGCTTCCCTGGAAGCCGGCGTGCGCTACCTGGCCGGCTCCCTGGGCCCGGACGGCACTCGCGTAAACTGTGTCTCGGCAGGTCCGATCCGCACCCTCGCCGCTTCCGGCATCAAGAACTTCCGCAAGATGCTGGCCGCCAACGAAGCGCAAACCCCGCTGCGTCGCAACGTCACCATCGAAGAAGTCGGCAACGCCGGCGCCTTCCTGTGCTCCGACCTGGCATCGGGCATCAGCGGTGAGATCATGTACGTGGACGGCGGCTTCAATACCACCGCCATGGGCAACATCGAAGAGTAATCTGCGCCGCGCATGAAAAACGCCGCTCGTCCTGGAAGGGACGAGCGGCGTTTTTCATTCCCGGTGCCCTGCCCCCCATTCCGCTCGCGATAGCATGACTGAATCGGACGGGCATTTGCCGACAAGGGCTTATACACTGAGGCACAGGTTCAATAAGAGGCGCTGACCAATGAAGCCCATTTCCCTGGATTCCGCCCCTCGTTTCTGGCGCGACGCGGCCTTGCCCTTCATCGAAGCCAGGGCCATCGCGGATGGGCGCAAGGTCTGTTATTCGCGGCATTCCCATGATCATTTCTCCATCGGGGCAATCACCGCCGGATGCAGCACCTACATGCATGGGCAGTCGAACTTCAAGATCGAAAGCGGCACCGTGGTGCTGATGAACCCTGGTGATGTCCACGCCTGCAACCCGATTGACAACCAGCCATGGTCATACGTGATGCTCTACGTCGACACCCTATGGCTCAGGGACCTGCAGCGACGGATCGGCTTTGACGAGCAGTTGGATTTCCAGGGCTTTGCCACCACCCACAGTCGCGATGCCGAGCTGTTTGCCGCATTGCAAGGGTTGTACGGGCAATTGGTGGATGAACGGCTCGCCCCCTCGTCCAAACAGGCCGCCACCGAGGCGTTCTTCATCGATCTGCAGCAACGTCTCAACCCCGCGGGGCGTCCGGACCGGGGCAGCCATCCGGGGTTGATGCGGGCGGCACAGTTCATCCATGACCATTGCACCGAGGCCTTGACGCTCGAAGACATCTGCGCCGCCGCAGAGCTGTCGCCGTCGTACCTGAGCCGGGCTTTCAAGCGCCACTACGGGATGACGCCCCATGCCTTCCTGGTCAATCGCCGGATCCAGTACGCTCGCCGGCAATTGCGCGAAGGCAAGCTGATCGCCGATGTCGCTCTGGACAGCGGTTTTGCCGACCAGGCGCACTTCCAGCGAGCCTTCAAGCAGCATCTGGCGGCTACGCCGGGGCAGTATCGCGGCTGATATCGTCTTCGCGAGCAAGCCCGCTCCCACAAAGCTCACGCGAACTCCTGTGGGAGCAACTGTCTTGGATGATTTATTTAGCCATTCTTTTTCAAGGCACCAACAGATACACCGCACTCGCCACCAGCAACACCGCCATCGCCCGATTGAACAGCCGCATGGTTGCCGGATTACCCAGCCAGTTGCGCAGAAAACTGCCGGCATACGCCCAACAGCCCACCGAGACGTAGCAAATCACCAGGTAGATGGCCGCGAACTGCCAGACCAGCCTTGCCTCGCCATCAGCCACGAAGGCGCCCATTCCCGCGACACAGGCCAACCAGGCCTTGGGGTTGAGCCATTGCATCAGTGCACCGTAGAACATCGAGGGTGCCCGCCCCTCGTCATTGGCGCCCAGGTGACCATTATCCATTACCAACTTCCAGGCCATGAACAACAGGAACGCCACGCCGCCCCATTGCACCACCCGCGTAAGAGCGGGCCAGCGCTGTAGCACTTCATGCAACCCCAGCCCCATCAGCACCAGCAACAGGACGAACCCCAGGGTGGCGCCGGCCACATGGCGCAACGTCGCACGAAAGCCGTACCGAGCCCCGGAACTGAGGGCCACGATATTCACAGGGCCCGGCGTGATGGAGGCGACCAGGGCAAATGCCGCCATGGAGAAAAACAGAGTCATCGCATACCTTCTTCATGTTGGTGAGGTAGCGCACACAGTAAATCTGCGAAAGCCGCGGGTATTGAATAAAACTGCCCCATCGCAACCACGCTGTACCGTGGTGATTTTTACGTAAACTTTATGCAGTATCCGGCCAGCGGAGCCGATACTGTGCGGCTTACTCAATCAGGCGTGCCCTATGTCCTTTGCGGTAGTGCGATTCATCGGCTTCATTCTCGGTATTTTCCTGATCACGCTGGCCGCAAGCATGGTTATTCCACTCATCACCCTGATGATCTATGGGCGAAACGATGACCTCTCGGCGTTTTTATGGTCGAGCCTGATCACCTTCACCTGTGGCATCGCGCTGGTGGCCCGCGGACGGCCCGCGCACACGCAGATGCGCCCTCGGGACATGTACCTGTTGACGACCGCCAGTTGGATTGTTGTCTGCGGGTTCTCCGCGCTGCCGCTGGTGCTCATCCAGCACATCAGCTACACCGACGCCTTTTTCGAGACGATGTCAGGCATCACCACCACCGGCTCGACCGTCCTGACCGGGCTGGACAACGCATCCCCCGGCCTGCTGATCTGGCGCTCGATGCTGCACTGGCTTGGCGGGATAGGCTTTATCGGTATGGCGGTGGCGGTCCTGCCGCTGCTGCGGGTCGGCGGGATGCGACTGTTCCAGACCGAGTCATCGGACTGGTCGGAAAAAGTCACTCCACGCTCCCATGTCGCGGCGAACTACATTCTGTGGATCTATATAGGATTGACCGCTCTGGCAGCCCTGGCCTTGTGGCTGGCAGGCATGACGCCTTTCGAAGCGATCAATCATGCGATGTCCCTGATCTCCACGGGCGGCTTTTCCACGTCGGACGCCTCCCTGGGGCATTGGCCTCAACCGGCGATTCATTGGGTATCGGTCGTTGTCATGATGGCCGGTTCGCTGCCATTTACCTTGTATGTAGCCACCTTGCGCGGCAACCGGCGAGCGTTGTTCAAGGACCAGCAAGTCAAAGGGTTTGTCGGTTTCCTGGTCGTCACCTGGCTCGTGGTCGGAACCTGGCTGAGCCTGAACAGCGACTACACATGGTGGGACTCGGTTCGTATCGTGGCCGTCAACGTGACTTCCGTGGTCACCACCACCGGCGTTGCGCTGGGTGACTACACCCTGTGGGGCAGTTTTGCCTTGTTGTTGTTCTTCTACCTGACGTTCGTCGGCGGTTGTTCCGGCTCGACCGCAGGCGGCCTGAAAATCTTCCGCTTTCAGGTGGCCCGAGCCTTGCTGATGGGCAGCTTGAAACAACTGATCCATCCGCGGGCAGTGATTCAGAAAAAATACAACAACCATCCCATCGATGAAGAAATCGTTCGCTCGCTACTGACGTTTTCATTTTTCTTCACCATCACCATCGGCGTTATCGCCCTGGGTCTGGCACTGATCGGCCTGGACTGGACAACCGCCTTGACCGGCGCTGCCACCGCCGTGTGCAACGTGGGACCGGGGCTGGGATCGATCATCGGGCCAGCGGGTAACTTCTCGACCTTGCCGGATGCCGCGAAATGGCTGCTGACCGTTGGCATGTTGCTGGGTCGCCTGGAGATCCTGACGGTCTTGGTATTGTTTACCCCGGTGTTCTGGAAGTACTGAATCCTTCGCCTTTTGCACAATATTCACTGTCGATTTTTCGGTGGAGCTGTACCGGACGCAGTTCTATGCTCAGCCCATGAACAGACAAGACTCGCTGCTCCCACCCCATGCCGAGATGGTCCGCGCCATGCTCGAACGAGACACCACCTACGAGGGGGTGTTCTTCACCGCGGTCAAGACCACCGGCATTTTCTGTCGCCCTGCCTGCACGGCGCGCAAACCCAAACCGGAGAACGTGGAGTTCTTCGCCCACGCCGACGAAGCCCTGTCGGCCGGCTACCGCGCCTGCCTGCGCTGCAAACCCCTGGACGCTGCCGCCATCGCACCGGACTGGATCCAGGCGCTGCTCAAGGCCGTGGACGCCGAACCCGATCTGCGCTGGACGGACGCCCTGCTGCTGGAACAAGGCATCGAGCCCTTGAAATTGCGGCGCTGGTTCAAACTGCATTTCGGCATGACCTTTCACGCCTACCTGCGCACCCGGCGCCTGGGTATCGCCCTGGGTGGCATCAAAGAAGGTAACTCCATCGACAACGCGGCGTTCGATTCGGGCTACGAGTCCCTGAGCGGGTTTCGTGACGCGTTCGTGAAGTCTTTCCACATCACGCCCGGCCGCGCAGCCCACCGTGAACCCCTGCTGTTCACACGTCTGACCACGCCATTGGGACCCATGCTGGCCATGGCCGAACGACGCGGACTGGTGCTGCTGGAGTTTCTCGACCGCCCGGCCCTGACCCGGGAAATAGAGGAACTGCAACAGCGCTACGGCTACACCGTCGCGCCGGGGCACAACGCGCACTTGCAGCAGATCGAAACCGAGCTGACGGATTATTTCGCCGGAAACCTCACGACCTTCAGCGTCCCTCTGCATATGCCGGGCAGTACCTTCGCCGTCCGGGTCTGGACCGAACTGCAAAAGATCCCCTATGGCGAGACTCGCAGCTACGGCGCCATCGCCGCCGTACTCGGCAGCCCTGGCGCCAGCCGCGCCGTGGGGCTGGCCAATGGGCAAAATCGCCTGGCCATAGTCGTACCATGTCACCGGGTGATCGGTGCGGACGGTTCCCTGACCGGCTATGGTGGCGGACAACCGCGCAAGGCCTTCCTGCTGCGACTGGAAAAAGCCGCCGTGCAGGTTTCACTGCCCCTGGCGTTTTGATTGACATGCCGAACGAGTATCTGATGCCAGCGCCCTACCATGACGCCAGTGTCTTCCTGGCAAGTGTGGACGAAGACTGGTGCCGTCATATCGAGGCAATCGGCCCTTGCCTGCTGCAACCCAAGCCGGCCCGCGATCCCTACGAAGTCCTGGTGCGGGCCATTGCCTACCAGCAACTGCACGCCAAGGCCGGCGACGCGATCCTCGCTCGGTTGCTGGCACTGTTCCCGGCGCTGACATTCCCCAGGCCTGAGCAGATCCTGGCGACTGATTTTGCGCAAATGCGCAGTTGTGGGTTTTCCGCCAGCAAGATCGCGACCATCCAGGGCATCGCCCAGGCGGCCCTCGACGGCGTAGTGCCGGATTACGCCACCGCACGGGCGATGGAAGACGAAGCGTTGATCGAGCGCTTGGTCAGCCTGCGCGGCGTCGGGCGTTGGACCGTGGAAATACTGCTGATCTATAGCCTGGAACGGCCGGACATCCTGCCAGCCGATGACTTTGGGGTGCGTGAGGGCTATCGACGACTCAAGGGATTGGCGCACCCACCCAGCCGCAGGCAAATGGTCGATGTCGGCCTGGCCTGGCGCCCTTATCGGACGGTGGCGGCGTGGTATTTGTGGCGGGTGCCGAAGTGATGTTGGCTGTACCGACGCCTTCGCGAGCAAGCCCGCTCCCACAGAGGATCTGCGTCGCTCATGGATCTTCTGCCCACTCTCGGTCAGTGTGGGAGCGGGCTTGCTCGCGAAGGCGGTCGCATGACCACTCTCAATTCAACTATCAAGACACAGATTGTCTAGGCTGTACTGAGTGATTTCCAATCCCACTGGAGGTTCCCCATGCAGCTAGAAGGATCCTGCCACTGCGGCGCCGTATCGTTCAGCCTGGCCTGCGCCCACCCCTACCCATACCAGCGCTGCTACTGCTCGATCTGTCGCAAGACCCAGGGCGGCGGCGGTTTTGCGATCAACCTGGGCGGCGATGCTCGCAGCCTCAAGGTGCGCGGTCGCAGGCACATCTCGATCTACCATGCGCGGCTCAAGAACGAAAGTGATAAACGCGCCCACCGCAGCAGTGCCGAACGGCATTTCTGTTCTCTTTGCGGTTCGGGATTGTGGCTGTTCAGCCCTGAATGGCCGGAATTGATCCACCCTTTCGCCTCGGCCATCGACACGCCACTGCCGGTTCCGCCGGAGCACACCCACCTGATGCTCGGCTCCAAGGCCCCCTGGGTGGAAGTCGACGCACAGCCGCGCGACCAGCGGTTCGAGGTTTATCCCGAGGAATCCATTGCCCAGTGGCATGAACGCCTGGGGTTGACGGCTTAACGCCCCCATCGCGAGCAGGCTCGCTCCCACAGGAGGAATGCGTTTCCATGTGGGAGCGAGCCTGCTCGCGATGGCGTCAGTACAAACGACGCAGTACTAAAGCGCCGGCACCCCACTGTGAAACCGAAACTCCACATCCGGCGACTCGATCAAGTCCCGCTCGGCCTCACGCACCTTGTCGATCACCTGGACGATGTCCTTGGCATCGCCATACTGGTAGGCCAGTTTCAGGTAACCCTGGAAATGCCGGGCCTCGCTTTTCAGCAGGCCGAAATAGAATTTGCCCAGTTCTTCGTCCAGATGCGGGACCAGTGCTTCGAAACGCTCGCAACTACGGGCCTCGATGAACGCACCGACCACCAGGGTATCCACCAGCTTGACTGGCTCGTGGCTGCGCACCACCTTGCGCAAACCCGAGGCGTAGCGCCCGGCGGAGAGCTGGCGCAAGCCGACCTTGCGCTCTTTCATCAGGCGCATGACTTGCTCGTGGTGCACCAGTTCTTCCCGGGCCAGGCGTGACATCATGTTGATCAGATCGACATGGGAATGGTACTTGGCGATCAGGCTCAGGGCGGTGCTGGCGGCCTTGAATTCGCAGTTCTTGTGGTCGATCAGCAACGTTTCCTGGTCGGCCAAGGCGGCCTGGACCCAGGCATCGGGGGTGCGGCAGCCAAGGAACTCGTGGATTTCGGGAAGGATCATGGGGCTCACGGGAAAGGTAGTCGAGCGAAGGGCGCCGATTATACCGGGCTGCCTCCAGACCACCAGTCACGGCCGTTGATATGCATCAAGTCGACGACTCACCGGCAAGAACTATAGTTGAGCAACACCATGCCTTTTCATCGCTGGAGACGCCGATCATGCAAGCCATTCGCAGCATCCTGGTGGTCATCGAACCCGAACACTCGGAAAGCCTGGCGCTCAAGCGCGCCAAGTTGATCGCTGGCGTGACCCAGGCCCACCTGCACCTGCTGGTATGCGATAGACAGCACGACCATGCTGGCATGCTCAGCGTACTGAAAGCCGCGCTGCTGGCAGATGGCTACAGCGTCACCACGGAACAGGCCTGGAACGAGAGCCTTCACGAAACCATCATCGACGTGCAGCAGGCCGAAGGCTGCGGACTGGTGATCAAGCAGCATTTCCCGGACAGCCCGCTGAAGAAAGCCCTGCTGACGCCATCGGACTGGAAACTGCTGCGCCATTGCCCGCCCCCGGTATTGCTGGTGAAAACCGCAGGTTCCTGGCGGGACAAAGTGATCCTGGCCGCCGTTGACGTGGGCAATGCCGACGGTGAGCACCGGCACCTGCATACCACCATCATCGACCACGGCTATGACATCGCCCGCCTTGCCAAGGCCCACCTGCACGTCATCAGTGCCCACCCTTCGCCCATGCTCTCGGCGGCCGACCCGACGTTCCAGCTCAAGGAAACCATCGAGGCCCGCTATCGCGAGCAGTGCCGCTCGTTCCAGGCAGAGTTCGACATCGATGACCAGCACCTGCACATCGAGGAAGGCCCGGCGGATGTATTGATCCCGTTCATGGCGCATAAACTGCAGGCGGCGGTGACCGTGATCGGCACCGTGGCCCGCACGGGGTTGTCAGGGGTACTGATCGGCAATACCGCCGAAGCGGTGCTCGATGCCCTGGAAAGCGATGTGCTGGTGCTCAAGCCGCAGGAGGTGGAGGATCACTTGGTGGAGCTGGCAGTCAAGAGTTGAAGCGGGTCGCCACAATAAATCCTATCGCCACAGAAGTGTTTCTACAGTTTCTCTGTGGAGCATCAGCCGCCCATCGCATCCTTCAGGAACCCCGGCGCGATGTAGCGCTGGTAATGGGCTTCGGATAGCAGGAAGAATTCCCGATCAATGGCATCGCGCAGGTCCGGCAGTTCCCAGTCGCGAAACTCCGGCAGCAGCACCATGCCGTAGGCTTCGAGGTTGTTGATCACCCGGGCGCCCCGGGCGATCAACTGGTAGGCCCAGCAGTATTCCGACTGATGCGCCACGAAGCGGATCTGGCGCGCGACCAGTTGCTCGCGCAGCAGCACGGGGTCGAACACCTCGAGCTTGGCCACCATGACTTGCACCAGCAGTTGCTCCAGGCGCATCCACACCGCGCGTTTCTCGTCCTCGTTGTAGCCGTTCCAGTGAATAACCTCGTGGTGGAAGCGCTTGCAGCCACGGCATACCAGGTCACCGTAGACAGTGGAGCAAAGGCCGACGCAGGGGGTCTTGATGAGCTGGTTGGGCATAACGGAACGCACACGCAAAAGCAGGACAGGCCGGCATGTTAGCCCTTTGTCTAAGATTGATCACCCCTCAAACTTCCCGACCCAACTTACCTTTAATTTTTTTTTCCCGTAGAATCAGCCAGCCTTTTAAGGCGCCAATGTCCGTTAGAAGCTGTTTTCAAAGCGTCACGAGCACAGTCGTTCCTTCAGAACGGTGTTGGCGAAGGGTCTTTCCAGCGGGGAAAGCCCGACGCCAACCCTCATCAGCTCCCCGTTCTGCAGGCGTAAAACTTTGAAAGCAGCTTCTGTGAGGAACCCCGGAAACCCTGGCGTGGTGGCCCAAAAAGCCCCCGACGTGCATGGGTACCGCGGTTTCTGGATGAGCGTCCCGGACACCCATTTGGGACCACTGATGAGGGTAATACTGTGCTTGAAGCCTACCGCAAACATATCGAAGAGCGTGCAGCACTGGGTATCGTTCCCCAGCCGCTCAACGCCGAACAAACCGCAGGCCTGGTCGAGCTGCTGAAGAATCCCCCGGCTGGCGAAGAAGCTTTCCTCGTTGACCTGATCACCAATCGCGTTCCACCGGGAGTCGACGAAGCCGCCTACGTCAAGGCCGGTTTCCTCTCCGCCCTGGCCAAGGGCGAAGTCCAATCCCCTCTGCTGGACAAGAAGCGTGCCGTTGAACTGCTCGGCACCATGCAGGGCGGCTACAACATCGTGACCCTGGTGGAACTGCTGGACAACGCCGAGCTGGCGCCAGTGGCCGCCGAAGAACTCAAGCACACCCTGTTGATGTTCGATGCGTTCCACGACGTGGCTGAAAAAGCCAGGAACGGCAACGTCCACGCCAAGGCCGTGCTGCAATCCTGGGCCGACGGCGAGTGGTTCAAGAAGCGTCCGGTACTGGCCGACAAGATCAGCCTGCGGGTTTTCAAGGTTCCTGGCGAAACCAACACCGACGACCTGTCCCCTGCCCCGGACGCCTGGTCGCGCCCCGATATCCCGCTGCACGCCCTGGCCATGCTGAAAATGGCCCGTGACGGTATCGTTCCGGATGAGCAAGGCAAGACCGGCCCGATGAAGCAGATCGAAGAGATGCGCGGCCAGGGTTTCCCGATCGCCTACGTCGGTGACGTGGTCGGTACCGGCTCCTCGCGTAAATCCGCCACCAACTCGGTGCTGTGGTTCTTCGGTGACGACATTCCGTACGTGCCGAACAAGCGTGCCGGTGGTTTCTGCTTCGGCAGCAAGATCGCCCCGATCTTCTACAACACCATGGAAGACGCCGGCGCCCTGCCGATCGAATTCGACGTTTCGAACATGAACATGGGCGACGTGATCGACCTGTACCCGCATGCCGGCAAGGTCTGCAAGCACGGTACCGACGAAGTCATCACCACCTTCGAAATGAAGACCCCGGTCCTGTTGGACGAAGTCCGCGCCGGCGGCCGTATTCCGCTGATCATCGGCCGCGGCCTGACCGAGAAGGCCCGTGCCGAGCTGGGCCTGCCGCCGTTCGACCTGTTCAAGAAGCCTGAAGCCCCTGCCGCCAGCACCAAGGGTTTCACCCTGGCGCAGAAAATGGTCGGCAAGGCGTGCGGCGTAGCCGGTGTGCGTCCTGGCACCTACTGCGAACCGAAGATGACCACCGTGGGTTCCCAGGACACCACCGGTCCGATGACCCGTGACGAGCTGAAAGACCTGGCCTGCCTGGGCTTCTCCGCTGACCTGGTGATGCAGTCGTTCTGCCACACCGCGGCATATCCAAAGCCGATCGACGTGACCACCCACCACACCCTGCCTGACTTCATCATGACCCGTGGCGGCGTTTCCCTGCGTCCGGGCGACGGCATCATCCACTCGTGGCTGAACCGCATGCTGCTGCCAGACACCGTCGGTACCGGTGGCGACTCCCACACCCGTTTCCCGATGGGCATCTCGTTCCCGGCCGGTTCCGGCCTGGTAGCGTTCGCCGCTGCCACCGGCGTCATGCCGCTGGACATGCCGGAATCGATCCTGGTGCGTTTCAAAGGCAAGATGAAGCCTGGCATCACCCTGCGTGACCTGGTTCATGCCATTCCTTACTTCGCCATCCAGAACGGCCTGCTGACTGTCGAGAAGAAAGGCAAGAAAAATGCCTTCTCCGGCCGCATCCTGGAAATCGAAGGCCTGGAAGGCCTGACGCTGGAACAGGCTTTCGAGCTGTCCGACGCGTCGGCCGAACGTTCGGCTGCCGGTTGCACCATCAAGCTGTCGAAAGAGTCGATCACCGAGTACCTGCAGTCCAACATCACCCTGCTGCGCTGGATGATCGGCGAAGGCTACGGCGATGCCCGTACCCTGGAGCGTCGTGCCCAAGCGATGGAAGCCTGGATCGCCAACCCTGAGCTGATGGAAGCCGATGCCGACGCCGAATACGCCGAAGTCATCGAAATCGATCTGGACAACATCAACGAGCCAGTGCTCTGCGCGCCGAACGACCCGGACGACGCCCGTCTGCTGTCCAGCGTGGCTGGCGAGAAGATCGACGAAGTGTTCATCGGTTCGTGCATGACCAACATCGGTCACTTCCGCGCTGCCGGCAAGCTGCTGGATCAGGTCAAGGGTCAGCTGCCAACCCGTCTGTGGCTGTCGCCGCCGACCAAGATGGACGCTCACCAACTGACCGAAGAAGGCTACTACGGCATCTACGGCAAGGCCGGCGCACGCATGGAAATGCCAGGCTGCTCGCTGTGCATGGGTAACCAGGCACGCGTCGAGCCGAACAGCACCGTGGTGTCGACGTCGACCCGTAACTTCCCGAACCGTCTGGGCGACGGCGCGAATGTCTACCTGGCCTCGGCCGAATTGGCATCCGTTGCGTCGATCCTGGGTCGCCTGCCGACCGTCGAGGAGTACATGGAATACGCCGGCAAGATCGACAGCATGGCAGCGGACGTGTACCGCTACCTGAGCTTCGACCAGATCGCCGAGTTCCGTGAAGCGGCTGCAAACGCCAACATCCCGGTCGTTCAAGCCTAAGGCTTCGACGCTCGACTGAAAACGCCGCCCTTCTCGCGAAGGGCGGCGTTTTTTTATGCCTGGGCTTTTGATGCAAGCCGGGCCGCCGCTATCGCGAGCAGGCTCGCTCCCACGGGGGATTTGGAGTGGCTGCAATTTCCATGAACACCCCAAAACTCAGTGTGGGAGCGGGCTTGCCCGCGAAGACGGCGGCACATCCAACATCGCTGCCAGCTGAACCACCGCTTTCGCGAGCAAGCCCGCTCCCACAAGGTGATGGTCAAGCCATCAGCGAGTAGACCAATGCGGTAATCGCCACCAGTCCCACAGATACCACGAAGACGTTGGATGCCTGGCCACGATAGCGGGCCATGGCCGGGACTTTGCGGATGGCGTACATCGGCATCAGGAACAGGATGGCCGCGATCACCGGGCCGCCCAGGGTTTCGATCATGCCGAGGATGCTCGGGTTGAGCGTTGCGACGATCCAGCACACCAGCAACATGAACACCGCCGTCAGGCGATCCAGGGTCTTGGCTGCCGGGCGCCGGCCGCTCTTGACGATCAGCCCCTTGAGGCCTTCACTGGCGCCGATGTAATGGCCCAGAAACGACTTGGAAATCGCCACGAAGGCAATCAATGGCGCCGCAAACGCGATGGTCGGGTTGCTGAAATGGTTGGCCAGGTAAGACAGGATCGACAGGTTCTGCGCCTTCGCTTCGGCCAGTTGCGCCGGCGACAGGGTCAGCACGCAGCTGAACACGAAGAACAGCACCATCACCACCATCAATATATGGGCGCGGGACAGGATCTGCGCGCTGCGCGCCTCGGCGCCGTCCCCGTAGCGACGTTTCTGGTCCACCGCGAACGCCGAGATGATCGGCGAGTGGTTGAACGAAAACACCATCACCGGAATCGCCAGCCAAAGAGTGTGCAGCAGCGCCGAAGGGGCCGGCAGCGTGGCCGCGGTGCTCAGGATGCCACCGCTCCAATGCGGGATCAGGAATACCGCCAGGAACAGCAAAGCAACGATGAACGGGTAGACCATCAGGCTCATCGCCTTGACGATGGCCTGCTCGCCACACCGCACCACCGCCAGCAGGCCCAGGATCAATACCAGGGACAACACTGCGCGGGAAGGCGGCTGGATATGCAGTTGATGCTCCAGGAAGCTGCCCACCGTGTTGGTCAGCGCCACGCTATAGATCAGCAGGATCGGGAAAATCGCAAAGAAATACAGCAAGGTAATCAGCGCGCCGGCCTTGATGCCGAAATGCTCCTCCACCACTTCGGTGATGTCCGCGCCATCACGACCGGACAGCACGAAACGGGTCAGGCCCCGGTGGGCATAGAACGTCATGGGGAACGCCAGCAACGCCAGGATCAGCAGCGGCCAAAAGCCACCCAGGCCCGCATTGATGGGTAAGAACAAAGTGCCTGCACCGATGGCGGTGCCAAACAGACCCAGCATCCAGGTGGTGTCCTGGCGACTCCATTGGCTGAGGGTGGCTGGGGCTGTCGATTCAAAGCGCTCTTCGACGCTATTGGCCTGATCATTCATCCGGTCGGATCTCCGCTTTCCGGTCACATGCACCCGGCCGGGACGAGTCGGAAAACCCCGACAGGCAGCGCCCTGGCCGAAACAGGGGCGCGATTGTCCGGGATTGGCGAGCAGAAGCAAAGGCTTAGCTGAGGAGCGGTGGTGAATGGCAAAAAATGCCAGTGCATGAGGTATCGCCGCTTTGCCCCAGCTCCTACACTCAGGAGGAGAATCCACACAGGAGCCCAGCATGACCGCAACCGTCCTGGTACTGGTTGAAACCGTCAACGACTACCTGCCGATCCTCGAACGCCAGGGTTATCACCTGGAGCTGGCACCCACGCCAGCCGAGCGCAAAGCGGCGATTTTCGAGCATGGCGAGCGATTCAATGCGGTGCTGACACGCGGTCCCTTGGGTCTGACCGCTGAGGAAATGGCCGCCCTGCCCAACCTGCAGATCATCTGCGTGATCGGTGCCGGCTATGAACAGGTGGACCTTCAGGCTGCCCGTAGTCGCGGTATCGTGGTCACCAACGGTGCCGGGGTCAACGCGTCGTCGGTGGCCGACCATGCCATGGCGCTGCTGCTGGCGCTGGTGCGCGACATCCCCCGGGCCGATGCCTGCATGCGCCGGGGGGAATGGACCAAGGTCATGCGCCCATCCCTGGCCGGCAAACGCTTGGGCGTGCTGGGCCTGGGCGCGGTGGGCATGGCGATTGCCAGGCGCGCGGCCTTGGGTTTCGACATGAGCGTCAGCTACCACAGCCGACGGGTGCGCAAGGATGTGCCCTACACTTTCTGCGCCACGCCCACCGAGCTGGCCCGGGTGTCGGACTTCCTGATCGTCGCCACGCCCGGTGGCCTCGACACCCGGCGCTTGATTAACAAGCAGGCCCTCGATGCCCTGGGTCCCAAGGGCTTCCTGGTGAACATCGCCCGGGCCAGCGTGGTCGCCACCGACGAGTTGATCAGCGCTCTGGAACATCGACGCATCGCCGGAGCGGCCCTGGACGTATTCGATCACGAACCCGAAGTGCCCGAAGCGCTCAAGCACCTGCCCAATGTGGTCCTGACGCCCCACGTCGCCGGCCTGTCGCCGGAGGCGACCCGAGGCACGGTGGAATTGGTGGGCCAGAACCTGAACGCGTTCTTTTCCGGCAAACCGGTGCTGACACCGGTACCGATGCCAGAGCCGGATTGATCACTGGCCCTGTCCACTGATCATTGGACCGGTGCAATCATTGAACCTGGCGAGGGGATTTATCCCCTCGCCACAACAGCCCGTTCGCCTGACAGATTAAACCTACAGAACCCCCAACAGCGTCCACAACCGCCGGGACTCGGCGTCGGCGCTGATCAGTTCCCCCAGCAACTCGCTCAACGGCTTATTGCCCCATTCCACACCCCGTCGGATCAGGTAAGGCACCGGGCTGTGGGGTTCGGTGCGCGACAGGTAGCCGGCGATGACCAGCAACTGCCGGTAGGCTTCTTCGCGACTGGCCGGTTCCTGGAAGACCTGGGCCGGCGCTGCAGCCGCCTGGGGCTGGGCAGACGACGGTGCGGCCTCGGGTGAGGCAGGCACCGGCACGACGCTGGGTTGCTGTGGATGCATCGCGATGAACTCCTCTACCAGCGCCAGCAAGGCCTGGATCACGTCCTGCAGGGATTTGTAACCCGGGGCCAGGCTGCCCAGGTAGGCGTCGCTCCAGGCTTCGAGCCGTTGCAGATGCTGCTGGCTCAACATGAGGCTGCCCTGGCGATGCAGCCAGAACGACAAAGGCGTGCCACGAATCAGCTCACTGAGCTTCTTCTGATCGCTGCGTGCCGCTTCCGCCGAGGCCTTGGCATTCTTGCTGTCGTTGGCCTGGACTTGCTGACGCTGCAAGCGTTGCCAGTCGTCCAGGCAGAAACCGTCGAAGGCCGAGTCGCGGCCATTGAACAATGGCACCCGCGTCAACAGTACCTCGCTGTAGCGCCGGGCCAGCCATTCCAGCGGGATCACCCGCCATGACTGGTCACCCTCTTGGGCCTGGGGATGCAGCTGATCGGGGTAGCGCTCGCACAAGCCCGCCACCAGCGCCAGGCTGCCCGGCAAGCCCTCCAGCCCGGCCAGGTGCAGCCAGGCCTCCCCCAGCCAGGCGCTGATCATCAGGTCCTTGCTGCGTTCGAGCAGCAGCGCGGTGGCGAGTTTTTCCAGCTCCGGCCACTGCGCACGCTTGACCTGGGACTGCCACACGCCGGTGGGCAGGCTGGTGTCGTCCTCCCGGCGTAGTTCCCGCAGTTGATCGTATTCCGGCTCATAGCGCAGGTCCTGGCCACAAGGCGATTCGGCGCTGACCGGTTCGAGCAGCTGGCTGATCAGCTCGGGCAAGGGAGAGATAGGTACGCTCACAGACCCTCCTCACGGGTGGCGACGGCGGGGCTCGACGAGGTCGCCATGAAAGGTGAACGGGGTGCCCGGGTTGGCAGCGGCGGTATCGACAGCGGCAACTTCGAGCCCTGGCTCATCAGTGACAGGCGCAGGAACATCAACGTCTGCTGCGTCGTGCGGGCCTGGAGCTGAGCCTGGGCCGGGCTCTGGGCTGGAATCTGGCCCGTTACCGGCAGTTGCAGGGTCAGCGGGAAATCGGTGTAGTCGACGTTCGGCTGGCGTTGCACCGACACCAGCGAACGCATCAGGCGCAGCAACGACCACGGCCCCTGGTATTCCCAACCGGCCTCCAGGTCGCGCACCACCAGGTTCGGCTGCAATGGGTCGTTGACCGGTCGCTGGTAACCGTTGCGGGCCCAGCGCAGGGTCAGCCGCACGGGCTGGCCGACCATCCAGCGCAGGTTCTGCTGGGCGTCGCCGGGGTAGTTGATCTGTTGGTTGCCGGCGTTCAGTCCCCAGGCGATCACCTGGTCGGCGCCGCGCTCTTCGTTGCGGTCGGTGCGCCAGCGCACATCCATTTCCACGCCGAGAATGCCGCTCTTGTCCCGCACGAACAGCGGCCCCAACCAGGTGCCGGCCTGCTTCAATCGGTTGAGAAAGTCCTCGGCGGCCAGACGCTCCGGAGTCTGGCTCAGCGCCAGCCCGGCCTGGGCCAGGGGCAGACGCGTATCGATCAGTTCCAGCAAGCGTTGCACCCGCGCCGGGTCGGCGTCACTGGCCCGCAGGTCCTGGGAAAACGGAAAGCGCCCGGCCAGGTATTGATTGAAATAGTTGGCCACGTCGTTCCAGGCCGTCGCCGCCTGATTCTGTTGCAGGTACAGGCAGCGTTGCAGCGCACTCTGCTGCAAGCTGACGGCGCGCTGGGCCAGGTCGCCACGACCGCCGGACAGGTTGGAGGTCTGCAGAATCTGCGCACAGGAGGCGGTGTCCATCTGGTTGAAGTCCCGGCTCACCAACTGCTCCAGTTGCGCCGCCGAACTGGCCGGATTCTGGCTCTTGTACTTGAGCAACTCGTCGTTGATGGCCATGAAGCGCGACACCCGATCATACTCCAGGGCCGAGAGATCGTCCTGCTGGACGATCAACCATTCCAGGGCCGGCATGCGTTGCTCGGCGATCTGTACCATAGCGTCGAACTGCTGATTCAGGCTCAGTTTCAGACCTTGCGGGTCGCTGGCCCCGTAGAGCTGCAAACCGAAATTCTTCGAGCCGTCCCAGCGCTGGACATCGGCCCGTTGGCTGAACAGGGGCTGGGCATCGATTTCATCCAGCCCACTCTTGATCTGCGCCAGGGCACGGCGGTTGAGCAGACGCTGGAAGCGTGTCGCCAGGTCGCCACGGTGCACATCCATGAACGCCTTTTGCAGCGCGACGGCCTGGCTGGTCTGGACATTGAAGCCCATACCCGGCAACTGCTCCTCGCTTTCATCCAGGCTCAGCCACATCGCCCGGGCCGCGGCACCTTCGGCCGCCTGGATCAGGGCGTCGCGGTAGTCCGGCGGGATGCGCGGCAGTTCCTCGCTGGTATAGCTCTTGTAGCTGGCGAAATAGTTCAGGGCGACGCTGAAGTCGTCGCTGCCGCCCTGTCCCATGGCGTCGGAATTGTTGCCGGACGGATCCTTCTGCAACGCCAATGCTACGAAGTCACGCTTGAACAAGGCCTTCACCGCCTCATCCAGGGCCGTGACATGCTCCTGCAACACCAGCAAGCCACTGCCCTGCTGGACCAACAGGTTATCGCGGGAACCGCTCTGGACGATCCACTGGTCGCGAAAGCTCTGTTGCAGCTTCGCCGCCTGGCTCTCCAGGTCCTGGGCAAGCTCCGGCCCGAGCAAGGTACTGTGGCTAACCTTGTCCATCATCTGGGTGTAACCGGGCACCAGGTCCTGACCCTTGCCTCGCCCCCAGGCTGCGTTGGTCAGGTTGACCAGGGTCTGCAAATCGTCAACCAACGCCATCAGGTCTTCGAGCTCGCTCAGCGAGTTGCCACTGCCCGCCTCCAAGCGTTGCAGATGCAACTTGAGATAACCGGCCTGGCGCACGAAATTGTCGGCCAGGAAGTAATGATCGAGCCAACGCTGCATCAGGCCGGTGAAGTTATCGCCGATCACCGTGCGCGCCGCATTCAGGTCCAGCCCTTGCAGGTCCTGCTCTTGTGCGCCCATGTTTTTTGCATCGAACAGCACCCGGTTGTAGAACCGCGCCCGACTCAGCGTGCCGGCATTGAGGCTCAGCGACAGGGCGTTATTGCTCAATTGCACCAGCTCATCCAGCGGTGCCTTGGGGTTGCTCACCGCCTGGCTGAACATCTGGTTCTGCTGCTCGAGGCGCACCGCACGTTCCACCAGGTCCTTGGCCTTTACATAGCTCTGCCATTGCGCCGGGTCTTCGCTTTCCACATTGCCCCGCCGCTCGGTGTTGCGAATGGCCTTGAGCTGCTCCAGGTCCGACACCAGCAGGTCACGCAGGGGCAAGACCCAGTGATGCCGGGCGGTCAGGCGCAAGCCCTGTTCCAACTGCGTGTCCACGTAGGAGAACCACGAGGTCGGGAACACCACCGCAACGAAGCGCCAGCGTGGGGCTTTTTCCAGCATGTTCCAGTAGGCCTGCACGTTGTAGCGGGTCGGCTCCAGCTGCGGTTGATCAGGGTCGACCACCACGTAGTTCTTATGGGTGCGCAGGATCAACTGCGACAGCTCCCCGGCCTCTTCCACCGAATCGTGCCAGACCCAGAGCATGCCCCCCAGCCAAACCAACCCGACCACCAGCGCGACCCCACCGGCCAACCGATGCCAGCGCTGACGCAGACGCAACAGGCGCGGTACGGGCTGGGCGAGGCCGCGTTCAGCGACGAAGCGCCGCGCCCAAAGCTGCCGGGCGAACACCGTCTGGCGCAAGCCCTTGTCGCTGGCGGCAAAACCATCCCCAGTGACGGTCGAGGCCTGGCTCGCGGTGAAGTAAATACCGCGAAAGCGTGGCGCCTCGCCCTGGGCATTGCCCTGAAACACCGGCTCCAAGAGGATCTGCAAGGCCCGCCGCAACCCCTCGAAGCGCTCCGGCAACCCATACAGATCGCCGCTCAACTGCCCGGATAGCGCGCCGATTTCGACGATCGACTGCGACAGCGCGGCGTTGACCTGGTCCAGCGCCTGATCGCTCCAGTGCGACTGCCAGGCTGCGTCCGGCGAGTACGGCGACGACCAGCCCAGGGTCGATTCCCGGGCGTCGGCGGGCAACGCGCTGACCAATTCCTGGAAACCGGACAACTCTTCCATTCCGGTAATCACCACGTACACCGGCAGGCTGAGGCCGAATCGCTGCAGCAGGTCGATGAAGCAGCGGCGGACCTTGAGGCTCAGTTCAGTGGTGTGCTCGATGTCGTCGAGCCGGCCGAATGGCACGGTCCAGATCACTGCATCCATCGGCCGCCGGCTGCGCAACCGCAGGATCAGCCCCAGCAGGCGCCACCAGTTGCCCCGCTGCCGGTTCATGCCTTCATCGGGCAGGAACAGTGCCTGGGGCACCACCAGCACCGCGCCCTCGGCATCCGACCACCAACGCCCGAACCATGCGGCCTTGTCCGTCGGCTGCAAATGCCACTGAGAGCACAACCGGGCGCCGTCGGTTTCGTTGCCGAGCATCAACAGCCAGGGGATCTGGTAGCGGTCCCGGGTGCCCTGCTCCTGTTCCATGTGACGGACCGCCCCATAGAAACTGCGGATCGCCGCGCCACCCTGAGTCCGCAACCACCAGATCAATGCCGCGACCAGCAGCACCGCGACAATGGCCAGCACCACCAGGGCGACGATGCTCAGCGGGCTCATGAGTCTTGCTCCTGGACCACCGACTCGTTCAATTGCAGCACCGGCTCCAGCTCCGAGCGGATGTCACGCCAGAACATGTGCCCCAGCCCGGTCAGTAGCAACACCATCGCCAGGATCGCCAGCCCCAGGCGCAACCCGTCCGGCAACGAAGTCTGCGCCGGCAGGCGTACCGGCGGTGCCGCCGCAGACATCGCCAGGCGCTGGCTGACGTCGACATAGTCCGGTTCATGCTGCCAGGCAAAGGTGAACAGCGCCGCGCGCCATTTTTCATGCTGGATCTGGCCGGGCTCGCCGCGCAGGCGCCCCTGGAACCCGAGGATCAGGCATTGCAGGTAGACATTCGCCAGGTCCCGGGTGCCGGGCATCTGCTCATCCAGCAACTTCTTGATGGCCGCGGGCAGCCGTTCGCCGGCCTGGCGGCTGGAGTACATGCGTGACTCAAGGGGATGCTGCTGCCAGGCCAGCTGCCCCGGCCAAGGGGTGAACAGCAAGGTTTCGTCCACCAGGGCGACGAAGGCATAGACCAGCGACTTGACCTGCTCGGTCGCCGAGTCGCCGACAGTAGCAAAGGCCACCCGCCACAAGCGCTGGGCGCTACGACCGGAAAACTCCACCACCCGGCTGACCAACGCCGCGGAGTCGTTGTCCTTGGGCAAGTCCTGCCATTGCTGGAACCATTTCAACCAGGCCTGACGGAACGCGCTGCTCAGCGGCGCCTCATGCAGACCCCGGACCGCCCCGCCACTTCCGTCAGGCATACGACTCCCCTCTTGCGATCAGGCACTTTCAACGACTTGCGGGACAAACAACACCACTTGCCACGGGCTGCTGGCCTGGGTCGACGCCGGCGCCACGATGTGCAAGGGCAGTTGCCCGTCGAACCATTGGCCGCTGGCGGCCACCACGAACAACCGGGTGTCGTCACCCACGCTATAGGCCACCTGCTCGTTGCGGCTCATGGCCTGATGGGGTAACCCGCTCATGCGTTGTCGGCTCAACAGCGGGACATGTGGCGCAGAGGCGATGATCGCACCACGCAACCAATCGGCAGCCGCCTGCTCGCTGGCACCGTTGGGCATGCGCAGGCCGATCACCAGACGTTGGCTCGGCTGGTCGTCGGGCAGTTGGATGGAGAAAACCTGCTCATTGCGCTCGAAAGCCAGGCTGCGATAACCGGCGCGAACCAGTTCCAGGGTGGCGTCGAGCCAGTCGAGCAACGGTTCATACCCGCGTTGCAATTCGAGGAAATCCAGCGGCGCAAATGCCGGCACACCGGCCAGCGGATCAAGGGCCGACCAGGCGCCAGCCAGCCCCAGCAACAAACCGTACAACGCCTGGGGAGTGGCCACCCGGGTGTTCAGGCTGCCTTCGACTTCTGGCAGGCGCGCCCACAAGGCGGTCATCTGCCGACGGATCTCCAGCGCATCGTCCTGATTGCCGGCCGCCTGGGCCTGGCGCAACCGACCGGCGAGGAACAGGCACTTTTCCCGGGCCCGGGCACACAGCCCGGCCACCCGCCGACCGAGCGCCGATTCGGGCAACAGCACCGGCGTGGGGGGCGTATAGGGCAGCCGTAGGAAGCCACCGCCTTCCTTGCGAATGCGCAGCAGCGGCAGGCAGATCGAATCGGCCTTGCTCAGTTGCGTGCACAGCCGCGGGTTCGGACGCCAGACAGTGATCGATTCAGGAAACTCGCCACTGGTGAGGTCCGGCAGCGCATCGCCGACCACCGATTGCAGGCGCCCCTTGAGCGGGAGCAATTGCCCGGCGCGCCAGAGCGGGCTGATCGCCAGGTACACGGTGACGGTGGCATCGTCGGTCTTGTTGACCGCCTCGGTGATGTCCAGCTCCAGGGTCGGCCCGACACCGGCCTGGAGATTGACCGGCAAGCCGTCCGGCAAGGTGCCTTGCAGTTGCAGCAACCGCACTTGTCCGGCACTGAGGGCCGAAGGGTCGACCTCCAGTTGGCCGACACCCCAGAACCAGGGATTGCAGGCGGCCGCGACATGGGCGGCCAGGGCCTCGGCGCGCAGCCCCTGCAGTTGAAAATGCTGGGGCAACAGTTGCATGCCCTCATGCCAGCACACCGCGTCAGGTAACAGACTCATACGACTCCCTTCGACATCCCAGTGTCGCCGCGCAAGGCGGCCCGCGGTCACTCAAGGCTGACTGGCATT
Source organism: Pseudomonas sp. SJZ078 (assembly GCF_007828255.1). Taxonomy (NCBI): domain Bacteria; kingdom Pseudomonadati; phylum Pseudomonadota; class Gammaproteobacteria; order Pseudomonadales; family Pseudomonadaceae; genus Pseudomonas; species Pseudomonas sp. SJZ078. Next base: position 42,550 of record NZ_VIUG01000005.1, read on the forward strand.
GCGTTGGCCATCGTCGACGAGATTCATCTCTCGACTGTCGAACTTCAGCCAGGCCTTGCGTCGATCGTCCAGCCGGAGCCGGTGGGCTCCGGGAGTGTTATAGCTGGCGAAGACCAAAAGTCCAGCGGCGCGCCGGCCCTCCAGCGGGAAGGGTTGGCGGTCGATGAACTGCCCCGGGACCAGCTCCAGCCCCCACACCGACATGAGTTGACGATAGTCGCGCTGGAACTGTTCGCGCTCGGCGAACCACTGGCGGGCAGTGATCACCGACAGTTGCTTGAGCAGGTCGGGATCGTTCACCGCGATGAAATCCACGGCGATGGGCGTGTCGTCGTTGGCGCCGGACGCGACGTCGAGGGTCAGGCTGTCCAGGTCGACGCTGGGCGCAAAGAACGAGCAACCGCTGAGCGCCAGGCTGAAAAAAAATCCATAAAAAAACACACGCAAAATGAATCTTCCTTTTCGTCGCGGTCAAAAATCGTTTTTGCTTGCATTTTTATAGACCTGTTCTAGCGTCTTGGATAGTTCGACCTGCACGGTCGAATGGACCAGGTTCGTCAAGGGAATGACAGGTTTTCTGCCCTCCATTTGCAACCTGCGGATCAGCAAGGGAATGCGATGAGCGGGCCTCCCGATGCATTGCTCCCCCACATGCATCGGAGTCGGCCGCCATGGCAGAAAGTACCCAGCACAAGCTCGACAGAGTCCGTCCTCCCCGCGTCCAGATCACCTATGACGTGGAAATCGGCAATGCCATCGAAAAGAAAGAATTGCCACTGGTCGTCGGCATTCTGGCCGACCTCTCGGGCAAACCACTGGACCCGCTGCCCAAGCTCAACGAGCGGCGCTTCACGGAAATCGACCGCGACAATTTCAACGAGGTGCTCGCCTCGATCTCCCCCCGCGCCACGCTCCAGGTGAACAACACCCTCAGCGGTGACGACAGCAAGCTCAACATCGAACTCAACTTCCGCCATATCGACGACTTCGACCCGGTCAAGGTCGTGGAGCAGGTTACGCCGTTGCGCCGCCTGTTCGAAGCCCGTCAACGCCTGCGCGACCTGCTGACCAAGCTCGACGGCAACGATGACCTGGACAAGTTGCTGCGCGACGTGATCGCCAACACCGAAGGCCTGCAAGAGATCAAGTCGGCCCGGCCCCAGGACATACCGCAGGAGCTGCCGACCGTGGCCGCCAACGATGATCCGGCCCCGGCCGAACCACAGGCCTGATCGTGCTCATCATTCAAGGGAGATAAAGCCATGCCTGCTTCATCCAGCGCTCAAACCAGCGAGAGCACGACCCAGACCCTGTCCCTGCTGGACAAGATCATCGCCGAAGGCCGTATGGCCCATGACGACAGCCAGCAGGATTACGCCCGCGACATGCTGGCCGAATTCGCCACCCAGGTCCTCGACGAAGGCATGGCCATCGACAAGGACACCGTGGCGATGATCAACGATCGGATCAGCCAGATCGACCAGTTGATCAGCGCCCAGCTCAACGAAGTGCTGCACCACCCCGACCTGCAGAAACTCGAAGCGTCCTGGCGCGGCCTGCACCTGCTGGTGCAAAACACCGAAACCAGCACGCGGCTCAAATTGCGCCTGCTCAACGTCACCCAGAAAGAACTGCAGAACGATCTGGAGAAAGCCGTCGAATTCGACCAGAGCGCGCTGTTCAAGAAAATCTACGAAGAAGAATACGGCACCTTCGGCGGACACCCGTTCAGCCTGCTGGTGGGCGACTACACCTTCGGCCGGCACCCGCAGGACATCGGTCTGTTGGAGAAACTCTCGAACGTCGCCGCCGCGGCCCACGCCCCATTCATTGCCGCCGCCAGCCCGCGCCTGTTCGATATGACCAGCTTCACCGAACTGGCGGTACCCCGGGACCTGTCGAAGATTTTCGAGAGCCAGGAGCTGATCAAGTGGCGCTCGTTCCGTGAAAGCGAAGACTCGCGCTACGTATCCCTGGTGCTGCCACACTTCCTCCTGCGCCTGCCCTACGGCCCGGACACCCGGCCGGTGGAAGGCATCAACTACGTCGAGGACGTCAACGGCACCGACCACAGCAAGTACCTGTGGGGCAACGCAGCCTGGGCGCTGGCGCAACGCATCACCGAGGCCTTCGCCAAATATGGCTGGTGCGCCGCGATCCGCGGTGCCGAGGGTGGCGGCGCGGTGGAAGGCCTGCCAGCCCATACCTTCCGCACCAGCTCCGGGGACCTGTCGCTCAAGTGCCCGACCGAGGTAGCGATCACCGACCGCCGCGAGAAAGAACTCAACGACCTGGGCTTCATCGCTCTGTGCCACAAGAAGAACAGCGACATCGCGGTGTTCTTCGGCGGCCAGACCACCAACCGGGCCAAGGTCTACAACACCAACGAGGCCAACGCCAACGCGCGGATCTCGGCGATGTTGCCCTACGTGCTCGCGGCCTCGCGTTTCGCCCACTACCTGAAGGTGATCATGCGCGACAAGGTCGGCAGCTTCATGACCCGCGACAACGTGCAGACCTACCTCAACAACTGGATCGCCGACTACGTGCTGATTAACGACAACGCGCCCCAGGAGATCAAGGCGCAGTACCCGTTGCGCGAGGCGCGGGTGGACGTGACGGAAGTGGCCGGCAAGCCCGGGGCTTACAACGCCACGGTATTCCTGCGGCCGCACTTCCAGCTTGAGGAACTGACCGCCTCGATCCGTCTGGTGGCGACGTTGCCGCCACCGGTTGCTGCCTGACCCAAAAATCCTGTGGCGAGGACGCTTGTTGTGGCGAGGGGATTTATCCCCGCTGGGCTGCGCAGCAGCCCCCTTGAGCAGTCAACTCATCCATCGGATACACCGAGTTGACTGTCTTCAGGACCGCTTCGCGCCCCAGCGGGGATAAATCCCCTCGCCACAGGTTCGGCGTAACAGTATTGGGCACCCCTTTGTCTTCTTCTGGAGTTCCACACCATGGATGCAATCATTCTCGACCTCGGCGGCGACATCAAGGGCGATAGCCTGCTGGAGGGTTTCACGGACAAGATCGAGGTCATGTCCTACAGCCACAACGTGGCGATGCAAGTCACCAATGACGTCAGCAACTCGGAGCGCACCTCCGGCCGACCGCACATCGGTGAGTTCACCCTGACCAAATTCATCGACAGCTCCACACCGTCCCTCAACGAATATTGCTGCGCCGGCAAACCGATCCCCCAGGCCGTCATCACCATCGGCCGCAACGCCGCCGAAGGCAGCGGCCAGATCATGCCCTTCATCGTCTACACCCTGACCAACGTCGTGCTGTCCAACGTCAGTGTCAGCGGTGGTACGGGCGGCAAGCCGGTGGAAACCCTGTCGCTGAATTTCACCAAGATCAAATGGGAACTCACCGCTCAGAAAGACGACGGCACCAAGGAAGGCACGGCGGGCACGACCTGGGACCTGGCGGCCAACAAGATGACCAAGTAAGAGCGCCGCCATGGCTGGCTTCGGCCTTCGCCCACCGCTGTTCGAACGCCTGGCCAGCCAGGCGGATGACCACGGTCGGGTATTTGACCGGCAGGCGCTGCAGGACTCGGTCCACGCCGAACTGCAGCGCCTGTTCAACACCCGACGCGGTCCCCGGGCACTGACCGACCCGCCGAGCATCCTGGATTACGGCATTGCCGATTGGACCGCGTTGCAACAACAGCGCAGCGATGACCGGCGCCTGCTGACCCGGGAAATACACCAGGCTATCAGCCATTTCGAACCTCGCCTGCAACTGGGCGAGGTCCAGGTCGTCCCGGTACCGGGCCACCCGCAACAACTGGGCATACGGCTGTCGGGGGTGCTGCGTGGCGATCCGCACGCATGGCCCGTGGCATTTGTCATCGAGCACGCCGGCGACGGTCTTGAGGTGCGACATGAGCGACTCGATTGACCCGCAACTGCTGGATTACTACCAGCGCGAACTGACTTGGTTGCGTCATGCCGCAAGCCTGTTCGCCGAACGCTATCCGAAAGTCGCCCGGCGCCTGGAACTGTCTCCCGGCGAATGCCCGGACCCGCACGTCGAACGGCTGCTGGAAGGTTTCGCGCTGCTGGCCGCCCGGCTGCAACGCCGGCTGGACGATGACTACGCCGAATTCAGCGATGCCTTGCTCGAACAGCTGTATCCCCTGGCCATGCGTCCGTTGCCTTCCTGCGCCATCGTGCAGTTCGAGCCCGACCCGAGCAAAGGCAACCTCGACGACGGTTATCCCTTGCCCCGGGACACGCCCCTGTTCGTCACCACCGACAAGGGCCAGAGCATTCACTTTCGCACCACCGCCGCCGTACACCTGTGGCCGCTGGAAGTCAGCGAAGCCGTACTGCTGGGCAGTGACGAAGCCCAGGCGCTGACCGGCGTGGTCCAGGCGCGTTCGGCTTTGCGCCTGAACCTGCACTGCCTGGGCGAGCGCCAATGGTCGACCCTGGAAATCGATTACCTGCGGGTGCACCTGGCGGCCTCGCCGATGATCAACGCCTGGCTGTACGATTTGCTCGGCGCCCACACGGTCAAGGTCCTGGCCGGCGCGCCGGGCAGCGTGCCGGAACCGTTGGCCGGCCTGCCGCGGATTGTCGGTTTCGCCAGCGACGAAGCCCTGCTGCCGGATGAGGACGGTGTGCATCCGGGCATGCGCCTGCTGGCGGAATATTTTGCCTTCCCCGACAAGTTCGCTTTCTTCGACCTGCCCCTGGCTGGAGCGACCAGCGACAGCTCATCCCTGTACCTGTATATCGTCTTCGATCGCGCCCCCGCCAATCGCTTGCCGCTCCAGGCCAGCGATATCGCCCTGGGCTGCACGCCGGTGATCAACCTGTTTCCCAGGACCAGTGAACCGCTGCGCCCGGACGGCACTCGCAGCGAATACCGGCTGGTGGCCGACAGTCATCGGGAAAACAGTGTCGAGATCCACAGCATCCGCACTGTGCGCGCGACGTCCAGCCAGGGCGTGCGCAAGGTGCCGGCCTACTACGGCAGCCAGCACGGCAACGACCAGACCTGCTACTGGCATGCGCGACGGGTCAGCGGCATGAGCCCGAACCGGCTGGGCACCGACTTGATGGTCAGCCTGGTGGACACCCAGCTCGACCCACTCGCCGATACCCGCGACTACAGCCTCACCGCCGAATTGTTGTGCACCAGCCGACACCTGGCCCAGAGCCTGCCGGCGGGCACTCCGCTGGGCTTCGAGCGGCCGGGCCCGGTGGCCTGGGCCCGCCTGCGCAATCCGCCGAGCCCACAGAGCCTGCCACGCCTGGACGGTGAATCGCGCTGGCGGCTGGTGTCGCAATTGACCCTCAACCATTTGTCCCTGGTGGAAGGCCCCCAGGCATTGGATGCGCTGCGCGAGATCCTGACACTGCACAACCTGCGGGACGAGGCCAGCGCCCATCGCCAGATCGAAGGGGTCATGGGCCTGGGTTGCGACCGGGTCATCGCCCATGTCGGCGAAGACGCCTGGCGCGGCTGGCGCAATGGCCTGGAAGTGCGCCTGCAACTGGACCCACAGCATTTCGTCGGTAGCAGCGCCGTCTTGTTCTCCGGTGTACTGGCGCAGTTCTTTTCACTGTATGCCACCGCCAATCGCTTCGTGCGCACGGTGCTGGTCCAGTCCGACAGGGAGGTGAAGACATGGCAACCCCAAGCCGGCAAACCCCTGACGCTCTGAACCTGAGCCAACGCCTGCGACACGACCCGCAGCGTTTCGAATGGCTCCAGGCATTGTTGCTGCTGGAGCGTGAGCATCCCCAGGCCGAGCCCCTGGGCAGCGGCACCGCGCCCCATGCCGAAGCGTTGCGCCTGCGGGGACCATTGACGCCGCTGTTCGCCGCCAGCGAAGTCGAGAACCTGAGCGAGGAACCCGGCTCGTCGCCCGTGCTGACCACGCCGATCTTTGGCCTTGGCGGCCCCGACGGCCCGTTGCCCTATGCCTATCAGGAATGGCTGCAGCAACGGGCGCGGGCGCGGGATCATGCGCCGGCGGAGTTTCTCGACCTGTTCCAGCACCGCCTGCTCAGCCTGCTCTACAAAGTGATGCGCAAGCACCGCATCGCCTTGGGCTTCACCCCTCCGGGCGCCTCCGCCGTGCAGGCCCAACTGCGAGCCCTGACCGGCCTGCTGCCCAAGGCCTTGCAGGAACGCCAGGCCGCCCCCGACTCCGCCGCGTTGGCGTGCAGCGCGCTGTACGCCGACGGCCGCCGTTCCCTGGCCGGGTTCGCGGCCATTGTCCGCGAGCAGTTCGGTCTGCCGGTGGAGCTGAGCGCGTATGAAGGTGGTTGGCGTGAAATCCCGCCGGCCAGCCGCAGCCGCTTGCAAGCGGGCGGCCGCAACTTGTGCCTGGGTCGTAGCGCGGTGGCCGGTACGCGGGTCTGGGACGAGCATGCCGGCGTGCGCCTGACCCTCGGGCCATTGAGCGCAACCCAGGCCGGAGGATTGCTGCCCAACGGCGAGACCCATCCGCTGCTTGCCAGCCTGTATGCCTTGTATTTCGGCCCCGACCTGGATTGCACCCTGGTGCTGCTGATTCGTGGCGCCGGTCCACTGCAACTGGGCCATCAGGCTCCGCCGCGACTGAACTGGAACGGCGGCCTGCAACGGCAGTCGAGCCTGGCCCTGCAACGCATCGAAACCCGCCTTCGTCAGCCGGAGATCGCCTGAAATGGAACTGGCCAGCCTGATCGGACGCCTCAACCCGGACAACCGTCGCGCCCTGGAGCGGGCCGCGCAGCGCTGCATGCAGCGCAGTCATCACTACGTGGAAATCGAGCACCTGTTGCTGGAATTGCTGGACATCGAAGGCGGCGACTTCGCCTGCCTGTTGCCGCGCTTCGGGCTGGAACGGGACGCGGTGGCGACAGAAACCAACAAGGCCCTGGATCTGTTCAAGTCCGGCAGCACCCGCACGCCCGCCCTGTCCGCGCAAACCATTGGCCTGTTGGAAGACGCCGTGGTCCAGGCCAGCGTGCTCGGCCTGGACAGCATCCGCTCGGGGCTGTTGCTACTGGCGCTGCTGGACCGCGATGAGCGCCGCAGTCTGTTGCTCAACAGCGCCTCGTCGCTGCTGCGCATTCCCCGAGACACCCTGCGCGCCCACCTGTTGGAATGGACCGAAAGCTCCCGGGAGCATGTCGGCGTTACTCGTCCGGCCAAGCCCGGGGAGGCAGTGCAAAAACAGGATCCGGTGCTCGACCAGTACACCCAGGACCTCACCGACGATGCCCGCAACGGCCGCATCGACCCCATCGTCGGCCGCGACGGCGAGATCCGCCAATGCATCGATATCCTGCTCCGGCGTCGGCAGAACAACCCGATTCTGGTGGGTGCGCCGGGGGTCGGCAAGACCGCCGTGGTGGAAGGCCTGGCCCTGCGCATCGCCGCCAGGGATGTGCCGCCGTCGCTGCAGGAAGTCACGCTGCGGGTGCTCGATCTGGGCCTGTTGCAGGCAGGCGCAGGAGTCAAGGGCGAATTCGAGCAGCGCCTCAAAGGCGTGATCGACGCGGTACGCAGCGCCGAGAAGCCGATCATTCTGTTCATCGACGAAGCCCACACTCTGATCGGTGCCGGCGGCACGGAGGGCGGCAGCGACGCAGCCAACCTGCTCAAACCGGCCCTGGCCCGGGGCGAGCTACGCACCCTGGCTGCCACCACCTGGCTGGAATACAAGAAATACTTCGAGAAAGACCCGGCCCTGGCCCGGCGCTTCCAACTGGTGCAGGTCGAGGAGCCGGATGAACTCACGGCCGTGGAGATGCTCCGTGGCGTGGCCAGCAAGCTGGAACAGCACCATGGGGTACAAGTGCTGGATGCGGCGATCCACGAAGCAGTGAAGCTCTCTCATCGCTACATTTCCGGCCGGCAGCTGCCAGACAAGGCCATCAGCGTGCTCGACACCGCCTGCGCCCGGGTCGCGCTTGGCCAGCACGATGTGCCGCCGCCACTGGAAAGCCTGCGGCACCGGCAGAACAGCCTCCAGGACGAAGTCGAACGCCTGCGCCGGGAGCAGGCCACCGGGCTGGACCATCGTGAGCGCATTACCCTGCTGGAAGGTGAATCCACCGACAACGTGCAGGCCATCCGCGAACTGGAAACCCGCTGGGGTGAAGAACGCGAAGCCGTGCGCGAACTGCTCGACACCCGGCGCGAACTGCTGGCCCTGAGCGAACGCGCCGACGCTGAAAAAGCCGATACCGAAATCGATAACCGTATCGACCATCTGGCCGCCGAACTGCTGCGCCTGGAAGCCGGCCTCGATGCCATTCGCCAGGACGACCCACTGGTGCCCGAACAGGTGGACAGCAAGACCGTGGCCGCCGTGATCGCCGGCTGGACCGGCATCCCCGTGGGCAAGATGCTCGCCGATGAAGCCCATGCCGTGCGCACCCTCGGCCAGCGCATGGGCCTGCGGGTCATGGGCCAGGGCACCGCGCTCAACACCATCGCCCAACGCCTGCAGGCCTACCGCGCCGGCCTCACCGATCCGCAGAAACCGGTGGGCGTGTTCCTGCTGGTCGGCCCTACCGGGGTAGGCAAGACCGAAACCGCCTATGCCCTGGCCGATGCCTTGTACGGCGGCGAGCGCAACCTGATCAGCATCAACCTCTCGGAGTACCAGGAAGCCCACACGGTCAGCCAACTCAAAGGCGCCCCACCCGGCTATGTCGGCTACGGCAGCGGCGGCGTACTCACCGAAGCAGTGCGGCGCAAACCCTATTCGGTGGTGCTGCTGGATGAAATCGAAAAGGCCCACCCGGACGTGCTCGAAGCGTTCTACAACGTCTTCGACAAAGGCCTGATGGAGGACGGCACCGGCCTGGTGGTGGACTTCAAGAACACCGTGATGCTCGCTACCAGCAACGTCGGCGCCGAATTGCTGCTGGATACACCGGCCGCGCAAGTGGGCAGCGATGCCTTCAACGAAGCCCTGCACAAAGTGCTGCTGCAAGCGTTTCGCCCGGCGTTCCTGGCGCGCATGACGGTGGTGGCGTATCGGCCGCTGGATGAGGCGACGCTGGAAGGGATCGTGCTGGCAAAGCTGGAGAAATTGCGCGGGCGCTACAAGGCAGCGACGGGCAAGCCGTTCGAGTTCGATGCAGGAATCGTCAAGGCCGTACTCGCCAAGTGCAGCGCGGCTGGGGCGCGGGATGTCGAGAATGTGCTGATGACGCAGGTGACGGGGAAGTTGGCGGAGTGGGTGTTGGAATGACACCTGCTGCGCTGATGCCCACTTTGTTATTCAGGCTGCAAGCAAAGGAGGCAGCATGGCAGGCGATCTGATACTCGCGAGTGTGAACGACATCACCCTTACAACGTTAACCGATGCAGGGGGCAGGATGGGTGGGGAGATCTTTCATGCCGACAAATTCAGCCAGCAAAACTGGGATCTTTTACGAGCCAGGGTGGTGGAGGCAGGTACCGGAAGTGTCACGAACAATAGAACCGGGCTTCCCCCGCATTTCTATATCAGCTTCAAGCAATCCGACTATAAAGGCAGCGGCAACGCAAAATTCAAGAAACTCATACGTTTTGCCACTCGCCCCCTCACGGTCGTCAGCAGCCATCCCGGACTGACGGATTGGAATAGCAATGTTGCCGATGAGGTGTCTGCGGAGAACTGCTTTCGTGAGGCGTTGCAGAAAGCCAGTGTGACATTGGAAGTCTATAGATATGACACCAACGATTTGATCGGCAGAGCCACGGGTAACGTTAACGACAATCTCACCTACATGAAACTGATCAACGAATGAACCTTCGCTCTGCCGAGGATGCAGGATGCCCCGTTCCACCGACAGCAACACCACCCTCTCCCTCAGCGCCGCCACGGTGGCGGCGCTGTACCCCGAATCGCTGTCCGGTGAAGAAAGCCTCAATACCCTGGGCTCGCATATCCTCAATGGTGTCGTCGACGGCGCCCCGCTGACGCTCGCCAGCGCAATCGCCAGCCATGTCACCACCACCCTGCACAAGGACGCCCTGCTGCGCCCGCTGGATTGGCTGGTCGCCGAAATCCGCCAACTGCCCGCCGATGCCACCGCCGAGCGCTATCAGCTGCTGCTCAGGCCCTGGCTCTGGTGGCTGAGCCTGGCCAGCAACAACCGGGTGTTCCAGAACCTCGCCACGTCAGACATCGTCACCACGATCTTCAAGGCCCACGGGTTTACCGATTTCCAGCTCAAGCTCAGCGGCAGCTACACGCCGAGGGAGTACTGCGTGCAGTACGGCGAAACCGATCTGGCCTTCGTTTCCAGGCTATTGGAAGAAGACGGGATTTTCTGGTTCTTCAGCCATGAAGCCGGCAAGCACACCCTGGTGTTGGCCGACAGCAACGACGCCTTCGCACCGATTCCCAACGGGCCGACGGTGAACTATCTCGGGCAAGGAATGGGCGAGCGGGAACTGCATGGCATTCGCTCGGGGCACGTGTCCCTGCAAGCGGTGGCCGGGGTCTATCAGGCAACCGACTACGAATTCACCACACCGACGACCTCGCTCTACAGCCAGGCCGAGGCCGTGGCCGGACCCAGTTCGATATACGAGCATCCGGGCGGCTACAACGCCAAGTCCCAGGGCGATGCACTGACAAAGCAGCGGGTGGACGGCTTGCGCAGCCAGGCGCAGCGGTTTGTCGGCGAAAGCGATTGCCGCTGGCTGGTGCCGGGGTATTGGTTCACCCTCGCCGGCCACGAAGACCCGTCGTTGAATATCGACTGGGTAGTCACCTCGGTCAGTCATGAAGCCAGCCACGACAGCTATCGCAATCGCTTCGAAGCGATCCCCAAGGCCACGCCATACCGACCGGCCCGCCTTTCGCCGAAACCGCGCATGCACACCCAGACCGCGTTGGTGGTGGGCAAGGCCGGTGAAGAAATCTGGACCGACGAGTACGGGCGGATCAAGCTGCAGTTCCCCTGGGACCGCACCGGCAAGAACGACGAAACCTCGTCCTGCTGGGTGCGGGTGGTCCTGCCTTGGAGCGGCAAGGGTTTTGGCATGCAGTTCGTGCCGCGGATCGGCCAGGAAGTCATCGTCACCTTCATCGACGGCGACCCCGATCGCCCGCTGGTGACCGGCTGCGTCTACAACGGCGACAACGCCCTGCCCTACGCGCTGCCGGCGAACCAGACCCAATCCGGGATCAAGACCAACTCGTCCAAGGGCGGCGGTGGTTTCAACGAGCTGCGCTTCGAGGACAAAAAGGATGCCGAGGAGGTGTTTCTCCAGGCCCAGAAAGACTTCAACATCAACGTGCTCAACGACACCACCGCCACCGTCGGCCACGACGAAACCCTCACGGTGCAGAACGCCCGCACCCGCACGGTCAAGGACGGCGACGAGACCATCACCCTGGAGAAAGGCAAGCGCAGCGTGACGATCCAGACCGGCAGCGACAGCCTCGATGTCAAAGACACTCGCACCGTGACCGTGGGCTCGGACCAGACCCACAACACTGGCGGTAACTACACGCACAAGGTCACCGGTAACTACGAACTGACCGTGGACGGCAACCTGACCATCAAGGTCAGCGGCACCCTGACCCTGCAAAGCGGCGGCAGTTTCGCGATCAAGAGCGGCGCAGACCTGGCGGCCCAGGCCAGCACCTCCATCAGCCAGAAGGCCGGCACCGCCTTGAGCAACCAGGCCGGCACCTCGCTGGAGAACAAGGCCGGCACCACACTGACCAATGACGCGGGCATCAGCCTGGTCAACAAGGCCGCCGCCGAACAGACGGTGGACGGCGGCGGCATGCTGACCATCAAGGGCGGCCTGGTGAAGGTCAACTGACAGGAGCGCAACGATGGCCTCGAAGAAGCTCGATGTGGAACGTGGCGACAGCCAACTGAGCGGTCAGTCGATCGACGGCCGGCTCGACGGCCCGTTATACATCGAAGAAGCCCGACGCCCGCAAGCGAAACTCAACTACAGCCAAGGTGAACTGCAAGGCACCAGCACCCTGTATCACCCCAATGGCAAGGTTTCGGCAGTGCTGCCGTTCGTGAAAGGCAAGCTGCAGGGCGTGGCGAGCTTCTACGCGGCCGAAGGTGGGTTGCAACGCCAGGCCACCTATCGCGACGGATTGCTGCACGGCGAAGCCAACAATTACTTCCCCAATGGGCAACTGGCCGAGGCCGAGTTCTATCGCGACGGCGTGCGCGACGGCCGCTATCGCCGCCTGCACCCCAACGGTAACCCGGCGGTCGAGGCCCGTTACCTCAACGGCCAACTGCTGGAACCGGCCCACGCCTACGCCGAGGATGGACGACCGCTGGATGCGGATGGCAAGCCGATCTCCCGACTGCGCTGGTGGTTCCGGCGCTGGAACGACCCGGCGCAGGCTTGAGCACACCGGGGAGCTGTCCAGCATAGATTTTCTGCCCACCATAGATCCCCTGTGGGAGCGGGCTTACTCGCGAAAGCGCTGTATCAGACGACGAATAGGCTAACTGACCCACCGCCTTCGCGGGCAAGCCCGCTCCCACAAAAGGTTCGGCGACGAACACTCTGCCATGAACACTTCGGAACAAACTGTGGGAGCGGGCTTGCTCGCGAAAGCGGTGTAGCAGACGACGAATAGGCTAACTGACCCACCGCCTTCGCGGGCAAGCCCGCTCCCACAGAGGAAAGTGTCCCCCGAAGTTCTGTGTGGAAATTCACGGGGCTGGCGGCCGATCAGGGAATCAACATCAACACCTGCCCCGGCACGACGATCTTGATCACCCCGGCCCAGGTGCACATCAGGGTACTGTTGGCGTCGATGGCCGGCATGTTGCCCAACAGCAAGGTCGGCGCCCCACCCGGTATCCAGGGCGCAGCAGTAGCCGGAATACAAGGCATGGGCGTCAACACACCCAGAGCCGCCGCAGTCGCAGCGGCTACCGTAGGGTTCGCCAGGCTCATGCACATCCCAAACGTGGTGACGTTCACCAACGGAATGTGATCCATGATATTCGCCGCCGGCATCCCACCGGTCAGCATCCGATTGACCGGCAGTACATTGAGCACCGCCGGGGCTGCGCCGAAGCTGCATTGCAGGGTGGCGGTGCTACAGACCTGTGGGGATCCCATCGTGATAACTCTCCTTGAAAGCGACACCCCTGAACCTTAGCTGGTCCAGGCCCGGCGCGCCCGCCACGATGTATCAGGCCCGCTGATTATCCTGCAACACGCTAACCTATAAGACCCCGGCGTGCTTGTGACGCCTCCCACGCGCCATTAGATTAGCCAATGATCGATGGCCTCCAGAATAAGCAGAAGGGATAAGCATGGCGTTTACTGATCAGTCCACCCGCGTACGCGACGGTGAAGAACTCGATGCCAACCTGATCGACCCGTACCTCAAGGCCCACATCCCCGGCCTGACCGGCGCACCACGAATCAGCCAGTTTCCCGGCGGCGCATCGAACCTGACCTACCTGCTGGAGTACCCCGAACAGGAATTCGTCCTGCGCCGTCCACCGTTCGGCCACAAGGCCAAATCCGCCCATGACATGGGCCGTGAGTTCCGTATCCTCAACCAGTTGCGCGATGAGTTCCCGTATTGCCCGAAAGCCTACGTGCACTGCACCGATGAGTCGGTCATGGGCGCCGAGTTCTACGTGATGGAACGGGTCAAGGGCATCATCCTGCGCTCCGACCTGCCGCCCGAGCTGGGTTTCGACGCCGCCCGCACCGAAGCACTGTGCAAGAGCTTCATCGACCGGCTCGTCGAACTGCATCGGGTCGATTACCACGCGTGCGGCCTGGCCGACCTCGGCAAACCCGACGGTTACGTGGCCCGGCAGATCCGTGGCTGGAGCGAGCGCTATGAGAAAGCCCTGACCCCCGACGCGCCGAAATGGGAGACGGTCAAGGCCTGGCTCAACGACAAGATGCCGGCCGACCATCCCGTCTCCAGCATCGTCCACAACGACTACCGTTTCGACAACGTGATCCTCGACCCGGACAATCCGATGCAGATCATCGGCGTGCTGGACTGGGAACTGACCACCCTCGGCGACCCGCTGATGGACCTGGGCAACAGCCTCGCCTACTGGATCGAGGCGACGGACCCGGCACCGGTCCAGTTGATGCGCCGCCAGCCCAGCCACGCGCCCGGCATGCTGACCCGTCGCGAATTCGTGGATTACTACGCCGAGCGCGCCGGGATCCGCATCGACAATTTCGATTTCTATTACACCTATGGCTTGTTCCGCCTGGCCGGGATCGTCCAGCAGATCTACTACCGCTTCTTCCACGGCCAGACCCAGGATCAACGCTTCGCGCAGTTCGTTCAGATGAACAAACTGCTGGAGCAGATGAGCCTGCAGGTCATAGGCCAATCCACGCTCTGAGCGCACACCATGACAAGGAAACAGCATGTCCAAGACCCAGTTGTTCGACCTCGACGGTAAAATCGCCTTCGTTTCCGGCGCCAGCCGTGGCATCGGCGAGGCTATCGCCAAGTTGCTGGCCCAGCAAGGCGCCCATGTGATCGTTTCCAGCCGCAAGCTCGACGGTTGCCAGCACGTGGCCGACGCCATCATCGCCGCAGGCGGCAAAGCCACCGCCATCGCCTGCCACATCGGGGAAATGGAGCAGATCAGTCAGGTCTTCGCCGGCATCCGCGAGCAGTTCGGGCGCCTGGACATCCTGGTGAACAACGCAGCCACCAACCCGCAGTTCTGCAATGTACTGGACACCGACCTGGGCGCTTTCCAGAAAACCGTCGATGTGAACATTCGCGGCTATTTCTTCATGTCGGTGGAAGCCGGCAAGCTGATGCGCGAGAACGGTGGCGGCAGCATCATCAACGTGGCATCGATCAACGGCATCTCGCCGGGTATCTTCCAGGGCATCTACTCGGTGACCAAGGCCGCGGTGATCAACATGACCAAGGTATTCGCCAAGGAGTGCGCGCAGTTCGGCATCCGCTGCAACGCCCTGCTGCCGGGCCTGACCGACACCAAGTTCGCCTCGGCGCTGGTCAAGAACGACGCGATCCTGAAAACCGCCCTGGCGCAGATCCCGCTCAAGCGCGTGGCCGACCCGAGCGAAATGGCCGGCACCGTGCTGTACCTGGCCAGTGACGCGTCTAGCTACACCACGGGTGTGGCGCTGAATGTGGATGGTGGGTTTCTGTCCTGACAACGCACTGTCCCCCCTGTGGGAGCGGGCTTGCTCGCGAAAGCGGTGAGCCAGACAACTGAGAGGGTGACTGACTCAGCGCATTCGCGAGCAAGCCCGCTCCCACAGGGATTGCAGCGATCGCACGACTGAATATTTATTCCAATATTTGCAATTAGCGAATATTTATTCCATAAATAGCCCTCCTGAAAATAATTATTCAAAGGGCTCTTCTCATGCATGACCTCGGCATCGGTCTGATTGGCACCGGCTTCATGGGCCGTGCCCACGCCTTGGCGTTCAACAATGCCAGAGCGGTATTCGACCTCCCCCTGAACCTGACCCTGGCGGCCCTGGCCGATGCCGATCCGCAGCGTGCCCGGCAATGCGCCAACAGCTGGGGGTTCGAGACGGTGCATAGCGACTGGCAAAAACTGATCGACGACCCGAAGGTCCATCTGGTCGCCATCACCACTCCCAACCACCTGCATTACCCAATGGCCATGGCGGCGCTGGCGGCGGGCAAGGCAGTCTATTGCGAAAAGCCCCTGGCGGTGTCCCTGGAACAGGCCGAACAGATGCGCCAGGCCGCCAAGGCCGCCGGGGTGGTCACGCGGGTTGGCTACAACTACCAGCACAACCCGATCATCCAATTGGCACGGGACCTCATCCAACGCGGGGAGCTGGGGTCGATCGTCAGTTTCCAGGGCGAGTTCAGCGAAGACTTCATGGCCAATCCGGCCTCGCCATGGTCATGGCGCTGCGAAGCGGCCCATGCCGGCGGTGCACTGGCGGATCTGGGCAGCCACTTGCTGGCGATGGCCCGTTACCTGCTGGGCGATGTCGAAGCGGTCTGTGCCGACAGTCAGACCGTACACACCCGACGCCCCGCCAGCGCCGGCAATTCCGAACAACGCGCCATCGCGGTGGACGATCAGGTCCACGCCCTGCTGCGCTTCAGCAGTGGTGCCCGTGGCACGGTGAGCAGCAGCTGGCTCAAGCACGGCTACAAGAACCACTTGGCGTTCGAGATCAGTGGCACTCTGGGAACACTGACATTCGATCAGGAACGGCTCAATGAACTGCGCCTGTGCCGCGCCGGCGAAACCGGTTTCCAGTGCCTGCTGGCCGGCCCGGATCTTCCTGGCTATGCCGCCTTCAGCCCCGCCGCCGGGCACCAGCTGGGCTACAACGAATTGAAAACCCTGGAGGTGCAGGAGCTGATCCTGGCACTGGCCGGCGAAGCAGGTCACGGTATGGATTTCGAAGAAGCCTGGGCGGTGGAACGCCTGGCGGCGGCGATTCGCCTGGCGGCGCGGGAACAGCGGTGGGTGAGGCTCACTGAGCTGTAACCCTCACTTAAGTGAACACGTTCCCTTGTGGCGAGGGGATTCATCCCCTCGCCACAAATTTTTGCTCAATTTCAATATTAGGTTTGCAATTCGGCCAGACGCGCCGCCAGTGCCTTGGCTTGACTGGCAACGTCGGTCACCGCGGTACTTTCCCACCACATCCCACGCAACGGCGGGCCCATGGCGAACAAACGTTCGGCGGGCTCGCCTTGAGCGTTGAGCACCGCACCGTCGGGACGGGCGGCGATGCCCAGGGCCAGTGGGCCGGGCTGGATCAGGCCGCGGGCCAGGAGCTGTTGCGGCAACGGTCTTGCGACCCGTCGCCAATCATATTCGATGCCACTGGAGTTGATCAGCGCGGCGCCCTGCACCATCGTTAACCCCGCCTCACCCCGCCGGCGTATGCGAATCCCCACTGTCCCCTCGGTAGACTCAACCAGCCCCTTGAACGACGCCGCCTGAATCCGCAGCCGCCCCTCTTCGTGCAGGCGCGCCACCAGTTCGGCACTCAACGGCGGCGAACGATGGTGATGGCTCTCCCACCACGGCCGGACGTGCCGGACGAATTGCCGACGCTGCACATCACTGGCCTGGCTCCACAAGCGCCCGATATGGGCACGTACCGTGTCCAATGGCGCCTGCCAATCGATGCCTTGGGCCTGGGCCTGACGGCATTGCTCACGCAGGGCTCTCATCAATTGGCGTAGCGAACGTAGGCTGTGATCTTCAGCGAGGAAATCCGCCCAGGCGGGCGGTTGGCGCCGCACATGGGGCAGCAAGCCATGGCGGGAAAACACTTCGATGGGCCCACGGTGCCCGGCCTGCTCCAGGGAAACCACGGCATCAACCATGGTCAGCCCCGAACCGATGATCAGCACCGTGGACTGCGGATCGAGCTGGCGCATCGCAGTCACGTCCCAAGGATCCAGGGCAGCGGCATTCAGGCCAGTGGACTCGGTTTGCGGGGTTCGTGCCGCCGGGAACATGCCAGTCGCCAGCACGGCGAAACGTCCACCCAGGGTCTGGCCGTCGTTCAGCGTCAGCAGGACCCGGTCATCGGCGAGTTGCAGGTCCACCACCTCCCCTCGCACATGCTCGGCCATAGAACCGTTCGATTCGCCCAGTGCCTGGGCCTCGGCCAAACGCTGTTGCACATACAGGCCAAACATTCCGCGAGGGGGAAACAGCTCACTGACCGGCACGTGCTGCTGGTCCGACTCGGGCCAGCCACCGGCTTCGATGAAAGCGGTCAGCCATTGGGTCAGGTCGTCGGCGTTGTCCGGATCGACGCTCATCCGTGCCGCATTGCCGTTCAAGGTGTGCCCCAGCTCCACGGCACTGTAGGCCTCGCCCCGGCCCAGTTCGCTGCGCGGCTCGACGATCAGCACCTTGCGTCGACCCGGCAGACGCAGCAATTGCGCCGCCAGCATGGTGCCGCTCAGACCGCCGCCGACAATGACCACATCGGCTTCACGGGCGATGTCGTTCGCCTGTTGCTCCGGCGTTGTATCCATACCGCTCTCCCCCAGGCGTCAAATCACCACGTTGCGTACAAATCGTACCGCCACCGGCCCCTCATTACGATAAGCGTGGGGCTGGTTGCTGGCGAACATGAAAAACTCCCCCGAGCCTATCCGCCGCTCTTCATCGCCCAGCAGCACAGTCAGGCACCCCTCGAATACATAGAGTTGCACGCTCCAGCCGTCGTTATCCGGTTCAGACGCGTAGCGTTCGCCCGGCTCCAGGCGCAACTCCCACAGTTCGACTTCGCGGCTGGCATTGGCCTTGGCCAGGAGCACGGCTTTGCTGCCGGGGATCGCGCCGGCCCAGGCCAGCTCGTTGATGCGGCTCGGATCACGGGCATCGGGCGCCTGGATCAAGTCGCTGAAAGCTACATCAAGGGCTTCGGCGACACGATCCAGGGTGCTCAGGCTGACATTCTTTTCACCGGCCTCGATGGCAACCAGCATCCGCCGGCTGACCCCGGACAACTGTGCCAAGGCCGTCTGGCTGAGCTGCGCGGCGTGTCGCAGACGGCGGACGTTCTGACTGACGTGTTGCAGGACTGAGGCGCGCTGGCCGTTTTCTTTGTGCACGGTATGGCTCATTTATCGAGATTGCGCATTATACTGCCCAACTTCGGACGCATTGTGCGTCCCCCTCCAATGGCGCGCAAGGTCATGGCATCGGTGAACTCCCCTCAAACTTCCTCCCGTTTCCTGCGGCTCAGCAAGGCCGAGTGCGTGCTGGTGCTGATCACCATGATCTGGGGCGGTACTTTCCTGTTGGTGCAGCACGCCATGACCGTCAGCGGGCCGATGTTTTTCGTCGGCTTGCGCTTTGCCGCCGCGGCGGCGTTCGTCGCGTTGTTCTCCTGGCGCCATCTACGGGACCTGACCCTGTTCGAACTCAAGGCCGGCTGCTTCATCGGCGTGGCGATCATGCTCGGCTACGGTTTGCAGACGGTCGGCCTGCAAACCATCCCCAGCAGCCAGTCGGCGTTCATCACCGCGCTCTACGTGCCCTTCGTGCCGCTGTTGCAGTGGCTGGTGCTGGGCCGGCGGCCGGGTTTGATGCCGAGCATCGGCATCATGCTAGCGTTCACCGGGCTGATGCTGCTATCAGGCCCCGCCGGCGCGTCGCTGAATTTCAGTCCCGGCGAAATCACCACGCTGATCAGCGCCATCGCGATTGCCGCCGAAATCATCCTGATCAGTACCTATGCCGGCCAGGTCGATGTACGCCGGGTGACCGTGGTGCAACTGGCAAGCACCGCGGTGCTGGCGTTCCTGATGGTCGTGCCGACCCAAGAGGCGGTTCCGGGATTCTCCTGGCTGCTGCTGTTCAGCGCGGTGGGCCTGGGCGCAGCCAGCGCGGCGATCCAGGTGGCGATGAACTGGGCGCAGAAAAGCGTCTCGCCGACCCGTGCCACGCTGATCTATGCCGGCGAGCCGGTGTGGGCCGGTATTGCGGGGCGCCTGGCGGGCGAGCGGTTGCCGGGGATTGCGCTGGTGGGTGCCGGTTTGATCGTGGCGGCGGTGATTGTCAGTGAACTCAAGACCCGGAATAGAGGTGCCATCGAGGCGGAGAAGGTGCTGGAACGGGAGGGTTGAGGCCTTTCCTTGAAACAACGCAAAACAGGAAAACTCCACCTATCTTGTAGGATTCTGCGACATCCTCGCGGTTGGTGATCAGACCTACGCCACGTATGATCCCCCGCAACCTCCCGCCGAATAGAAGCCTATGTCACTGATAGTTCTATTGCTTTTGCCCTTCATCGGCAGCGGAATCGCGGCGCTGCTGCCGCATAACGCCCGTAACGCCGAATCGATGCTGGCAGGCCTCATCGCGCTGGTCGGCACCGTTCAGGTGGCCTTGCTCTATCCACAGATCGTCGACGGCGGCGTGATCCGTGAAGAGTATCTCTGGTTGCCCAGCCTGGGCCTGAACTTCGTGCTGCGGCTGGACGGGTTTGCCTGGTTGTTTTCGTTGCTGGTGCTGGGCATCGGTACGTTAGTGTCGTTGTACGCCCGCTATTACATGTCACCGGAAGATCCGGTGCCGCGCTTCTTCGCGTTCTTCCTGGCATTCATGGGCGCCATGCTCGGGCTGGTGATCTCCGGCAACCTGATCCAGATGGTGTTTTTCTGGGAACTGACCAGCCTGTTCTCGTTCCTGCTGATCGGCTACTGGCATCATCGCTCCGACGCACGGCGCGGCGCCTACATGGCCTTGATGGTGACCGGGGCCGGTGGGCTGTGCCTGTTGGCCGGGGTGCTGCTGCTTGGCCATGTGGTGGGCAGTTACGAGCTGGACAAGGTCCTGGCGGCGGGCGACCTGATCCGGGCCCATGCCCTCTACCCCATCCTGCTGCCGCTGATCCTGATCGGCGCCCTGAGCAAAAGTGCCCAGTTCCCGTTCCATTTCTGGCTGCCCCACGCCATGGCCGCGCCCACGCCGGTCTCGGCCTATCTGCACTCGGCGACCATGGTCAAGGCCGGGGTATTCCTGCTGGCACGGTTGTGGCCGTCGCTGTCGGGCAGCGAACAATGGTTCTACATCGTCGGCGGTGCGGGGGCCTGTACGCTGTTGCTGGGTGCCTACTGCGCGATGTTCCAGAATGACCTCAAGGGGTTGCTGGCCTATTCCACCATCAGCCACCTGGGGTTGATCACCCTGCTGCTGGGCCTGAACAGCCCGCTGGCGGCGGTGGCGGCGGTGTTCCACATTCTCAACCACGCCACCTTCAAGGCCTCGCTGTTCATGGCAGCCGGAATCATCGACCATGAAAGCGGCACCCGAGACATCCGCAAGCTCAGCGGCCTGGTGCGGCTGATTCCCTTCACGGCGACCCTGGCGATGGTCGCCAGCGCGGCCATGGCCGGGGTGCCGCTGCTCAACGGTTTTCTTTCCAAGGAAATGTTCTTCGCCGAAACGGTGTTCATTTCCGCCACGACCTGGGTCGAGTTGGCGCTGCCGATCGTGGCCACCATCGCCGGGACCTTCAGCGTCGCCTACTCTCTGCGCTTCACCGTGGATGTGTTCTTCGGCCCGACGGCCACCGACCTGCCCCATACCCCCCACGAGCCACCGCGCTGGATGCGCGCGCCGGTGGAATTGCTGGTGTTCACCTGCCTGCTGGTGGGGATCTTTCCAGCCCAGGTGGTCGGTTCCTTGCTGGCGGCGGCCGCGCTGCCGGTCGTGGGCGGCGCCCTGCCCGAATACAGCCTGGCGATCTGGCATGGCCTCAATGCGCCGATGATCATGAGCCTGGTGGCGATGTCCGGTGGCGTCGTGCTGTACCTGCTGCTGCGCAAACAGTTCAAGCGCGGGCAGATCACCCATACGCCGCTCATTGGCCGGTTCAGCGGCAAGCATCTGTTCGAGCGCTGCCTGGTGCTGATGATGCGCACCGGCCGGCGATTGGAGCGACTCATCAGTACCCGGCGCCTCCAGGCCCAACTGTTCCTCCTGGTGCTGGCCGCGGTGCTGGCCGGGCTGATCCCGATGCTGCACAGCTCGCTGGTCTGGGGCGACCGGCCGAAAATTCCCGGCTCCATCGTCTTCGTCATCCTTTGGCTGCTGGCCATCGCCTGTGCCCTGGGTGCGGCATGGCAGGCCAAGTATCACCGTCTCGCGGCCCTGACCATGGTCAGCGTCTGCGGCCTGATGACCTGCGTGACCTTCGTCTGGTTCTCCGCCCCCGACCTGGCCTTGACGCAACTGGTGGTGGAAGTGGTGACCACGGTGCTGATCCTGCTGGGCCTGCGCTGGCTGCCGCGGCGGATCGAGGACGCATCGCCGCGGCCCAACAGCGAACGGCGCGCGCGGATCCGTCGCCTGCGGGACTTGCTGTTGTCCGGCGCGGTAGGTGGCGGCATGGCGTTGCTCTCCTACGCGATGCTGACGCGCCAGACGCCCAACGACATTTCTTCGTTCTACCTCAGCCGGGCCCTGCCCGAAGGCGGCGGCAGCAACGTGGTGAACGTGATGCTGGTGGACTTCCGTGGCTTCGACACCCTGGGGGAAATCACCGTGTTGGTGGCGGTGGCCCTGGCCGTGTTCGCCCTGTTGCGGCGTTTCCGCCCACCGAAGGAAAGCATGCAGCTACCGGCGCAGCAGCGCCTGCTGGCACCGGACGTGGTCACCGACCTGGTCAACCCGCGCCATGCCAGCGACACCGCATTGGGCTTCATGATGGTGCCCTCGGTGCTGGTGCGCCTGCTGCTGCCGATTGCCCTGGTAGTGTCGTTCTACCTGTTCATGCGCGGCCACAACCAACCGGGGGGCGGCTTCGTGGCCGGGCTGGTGATGTCGGTGGCGTTCATCCTGCAATACATGGTGGCCGGCACCCAGTGGGTCGAGGCGCAAATGAGCCTGCGGCCGCTGCGCTGGATGGGTACCGGGTTGTTGTTCGCCACGGCGACGGGCCTGGGGGCGATGGCCGTGGGCTATCCGTTCCTCACCACTCACACCTGGCATTTGGAACTGCCGCTGCTGGGTGATATTCACCTGGCCAGCGCACTGTTCTTCGACATCGGCGTATATGCCGTGGTGGTCGGCTCGACGCTGCTGATCCTCACCGCGCTGGCGCACCAGTCGGTGCGGGCCCACAAGCCGGCCCTGCAATCCAAAGCCGCCGCCCCTCTCAAAGGAGCCACCCCCTGATGGAAGAAGTCATCGCTATAGCAATCGGCGTCCTGGCCGCCTCCGGCGTCTGGCTGGTGTTGCGGCCGCGGACCTTCCAGGTGGTCATGGGCCTGTGCCTGCTGTCCTACGGCGTCAACCTGTTCATCTTCAGCATGGGCAGTCTGTTCATCGGCAAGGAGCCGATCATCAAGGACGGCGTACCCCAGGATCTGCTGCACTACACCGACCCGCTGCCCCAGGCCCTGGTGCTGACCGCCATCGTCATCAGCTTCGCCATGACCGCGCTGTTCCTGGTGGTATTGCTGGCCTCCCGGGGCCTGACCGGCACCGACCATGTGGACGGCCGGGAGCCCAGGGAATGATGTTGACACCCCATCTGATCGCCGCGCCCATCCTCCTGCCGCTGCTCACCGCCGCGTTGATGCTGATGCTGGGGGAAAAGCACCGCGCGCTCAAGGCACGGATCAATCTGTTTTCCAGTCTGCTGGGCCTGGGCGTTGCAGTATTGTTGCTGTATGGGACCCAGGAGCAGGCCCTGCCCGCGTCCATTGGCGTGTACCTGCCGGGCAACTGGCAGGCACCGTTCGGCATCGTCCTGGTGGTGGACCGCCTGTCGGCGCTGATGCTGGTGTTGACCGGCATCATCGGCGTCAGCGCCCTGCTGTTCGCCATGGCCCGCTGGCACGGCGCCGGGGCCAGCTTCCATGCCTTGTTCCAGATCCAGCTGATGGGTCTCTATGGCGCCTTCCTCACCGGGGACCTGTTCAACCTGTTCGTGTTTTTCGAGGTATTGCTGGCCGCTTCCTACGGCTTACTGCTGCATGGCTCGGGTCGGGCACGGGTGTCGTCGGGCTTGCACTACATCTCGATCAACCTGCTGGCTTCGTCGCTGTTCCTGATCGGCGCGGCGCTGATCTATGGCGTCACCGGCACCCTGAACATGGCCGACCTGGCGCTGAAAGTGCCTCTGGTGCCGGAAGCCGACCGGGGCCTGCTGCATGCGGGTGCGGCGATCCTCGCCGTGGCGTTCCTGGCCAAGGCCGGCATGTGGCCACTGAACTTCTGGCTGGTGCCGGCCTATAGTGCCGCCAGCGCTCCTGTGGCAGCGCTGTTCGCGATCATGACCAAGGTAGGCATCTACACGATCTTGCGCTTGTGGACCTTGCTGTTCTCCGGCCAGGCCGGCGCTTCGGCGTATTTCGGCGGCGACTGGCTGATCTACGGCGGCATGGCGACCATTGTCTGCGCGGCCATCGCCATCCTGGCGGCCCAGCGCCTGGAGCGCATGGCCAGCCTGAGCATCCTGGTATCGGCCGGCATCCTGCTGTCGGCCATCGGCTTCGCCCAGCCGAACCTGGTGGGCGCTGCGCTGTTCTATCTGGTGAGTTCGACCCTGGCGCTGTGCGCGCTGTTCCTGCTGGCCGAGTTGATCGAACGCTCGCGTTCGGCCAATGACCTGTCGCTGGAGGACGACCTCGATACCTTGCCGCGACCGCTGGAGTCGCTGCAACCGCCCAAGGGCACCAACCTCGATGACGAGCAGAAAGCCGTGGTCGGGCAAGTCATTCCCTGGACCATGGCCTTCCTCGGCCTGAGTTTCATTGCCTGTGCGCTGTTGATCGTCGGCATGCCGCCGCTGTCGGGATTCATCGGCAAACTGGGGCTGTTGAACGCCTTGCTCAATCCCCAGGGGCTCGGAGCCGACGTCGGCCAGCCGGTGTCGCCTCAGGCCTGGGGCCTGCTGGCGTTGTTGATCCTGTCCGGGCTGGCCTCGTTGATCGCTTTCTCGCGCCTGGGTATCCAGCGCTTCTGGACCCCGCAGGAACGACCCTCGCCGCTGCTGCGGCCGTTCGAGTGCCTGCCGATCCTTGCACTGCTCGGCCTGGGCATCGCCTTGACGTTCAAGGCCGAACCCCTGCTGCGCTACACCCAGGACGCGGCCAATGCGCTGAACACGCCGGAACACTACGTGATGTCAGTGCTCGGTACTCGGAGCGTTCCCGGCCCCGACGCCATCAGTGCCGTGCCGCAGGTGCAGCCATGAAGCGCCTGTTCCCCGCGCCATGGCTGTCCCTGGCACTCTGGGCACTGTGGTTGCTGTTGAACCTGTCCCTCAGCGCCGGGCACCTGCTGCTGGGGGCAGCGTTGGGCTTCCTGGCACCTTTGATGATGCGCCCGTTGCGGCCACGGCCCATTCGTATCCGCCGCCCCAGGGCGGTGCTGCGACTGTTCCTGCTGGTGGGGCGCGATGTGCTGGTGTCCAATCTGGCGGTGGCCTGGGGCGTGCTGAACGCCGGCCGGCGCCCGCCGCGCTCGCGGTTCGTCAAGGTACCGCTGGACCTGCACGACGCCAATGGCCTGGCGGCGTTGTCGATGATCACCACGGTGATCCCCGGAACGGTCTGGTCGGAACTGGCGCTGGATCGCCGCATCCTGCTGATGCATGTGTTCGATCTGGAAGACGAAGCGTCGTTCATCGCGCATTTCAAGGCCACTTATGAGCGGCCCCTGATGGAGATTTTCCAATGAGTCCGTTGCTGTCCAATGCGATTGTGCTGAGTCTGTTCCTGTTCTCCCTGGCGCTGGTGCTGACCCTGTTGCGCCTGTTCAAGGGGCCGTCGGCGCAAGACCGGGTCCTGGCCCTGGATTACCTGTACATCGTGGCGATGCTGATGATGCTGGTGCTGGGCATTCGCTACGCCAGTGACACCTACTTCGAGGCGGCGCTGTTGATCGCCCTGTTCGGCTTCGTCGGCTCGTTTGCCCTGGCCAAGTTCCTGCTGCGTGGCGAGGTGATCGAATGACCGGACAATTGTCACTCTGGATCGAGATCCCGGTGGCGCTCCTGTTGGTACTCGGCAGCCTGTTCGCCCTGGTCGGGGCCATCGGCCTGGTGCGCTTGAAGGATTATTTCCAGCGCATGCATCCACCGGCCCTGGCCTCGACACTGGGGGCCTGGTGCGTGGCGCTGGCCTCGATCATTTATTTCTCGGTGCTCAAGTCCGGGCCGGTGCTGCACGCCTGGCTGATACCGATCCTGCTGTCCATCACCGTTCCGGTGACCACCCTGTTGCTGGCCCGGGCGGCGTTGTTCCGCAAGCGCATGGCCGGGGATGATGTGCCGGCGGAAGTGAGTAGCCGGCGGAGTGCTCAGGCCCAGGCCACCGCCAGCAGCCCCGCGCCCAGCACGACGCACAACGGCGAATAGACCCAGGTGTCGAGCCGGGCGAAGGTCGATTCCTTGAATTCCTTGAAGAAGCCCACCAGGTTCGACTCGCCAATGGCCCGGGCAAACATCAGCAAGGCAATCGCACTGATCAGCCATTGCAGCGCGCGATGGGTGACCGGCGGCGCCAAGAGGCCGCCGCGCAGGCACACCAGCACAGCGATGAACAGCAGCGCCAGGGCCACCAACAGGGTCAACCAGCCCGAGGGGTCGAACGCCGGGCGCAGGATGTCCCCCTGCTTGACCGGAACCTGGGGGACCACCGCCTGGGCCGCCCAGCGTCCACCCAGGGCCCAGTACAAATGAATCAAACTGATGGTCGCAAACACCGCGACCAGCGTCCGTGCCAATAAAAGCGTCATTCGCCAGCCTCCTGGAAAAGGTTGAACAATCATCCTAGCTCGAATTTGGCATTTCGCAGGACGGGCGCAGATTGCCCGTTTCCAGCGGATGACACATTGCTCGGGATCAAGTGTTCAGACACCGGCAATCGACGCTACAGACCGGCAGACACTTTTTCCGCCACCTCGCTGGGCACCCAGGCCTGCCACACCTGCGGATGGGCCTTGAGAAAGGCCTGGGCAGCCTCACGGGGCGGTGTGCGCTTTTCGCTCATTTCGGCCAGGGCCTTGTTCAAAGGATCGATGGGCAGGTCGACCTTGCTGAAGAATTCGGCGATCTCCGGATACTGTTTCTGGAACGGCGCCGAGACGCCAATCGACAGTTTAGAGGCCAGGGAACGGGTCGGCCGGGGGTTGGGATTGTCGGCGTCGGTCAGGGTTTTCCACGCTTCGGCATCGAAGGGCGGCTCTTGTAGCTGCACCAGCTTGAATCGCCCCAGCAGCGGCGTGGGTGACCAGTAGTAGAACAGGATCGGTTTGCCCCGGCGAATCGACGAGGTGATTTCCGCGTCCAGCGCCGCGCCGGAGCCGCTGCGAAAATTCACATAACTGTCGGTCAGGCCATACGCCTTGAGCTTCTGCTTGTTGACGACTTCGGATGTCCAGCCGATGGGGCTGTTGAGGAAGCGCCCCTTGTCGGGACTCTCCGGGTCCTTGAACACATGCTTGTAGCGCGCCAGGTCGCTGACGCTGCGAAGGTCCGGCGCCAGGGGCTTGATGCCTTTGGCGGGATCGCCCTTGATCACGTATTCCGGCACCCACCAGCCTTCCGTCGCGCCCTTGACCGTATCGCCCAGGGCGATCACCTTGCCCTCGGCTTCGGCCTTGACCCATACCGGGCTGCGACCGGCCCACTCCTCGCCGATGACCTGTATGTCGTTATTGGCCAGTGCGGTTTCCAGGGTGATGGTGGTGCCCGGCAAGGTGTCGGTGTTCAAGTCGTAGCCTTTTTCGACGATGATCCGCAGGATATCAGTGATCAGGCTGCCGCTTTCCCAGTTCAGGTCGGCGAAGTGGATCGGTGCCGAAGCAGCCGATGCCGGGAACGATGAAGCCAACACAGCGCAGGTGGCCCAGGCAGCCAGCCACTGTCGAACTCGTTTCATGCGATGTTCCTCATACCAGACAGCAAGAGCTGAACGGTCCTGCGTAATCGAACGCAAGCCCCTGAATAATTCAGTCAACTGACTGTAGCCGAGGTTCCAGTAAAACGGTCGCCGCGCCTGCGTATCACTCGCTGGCCTTGAACGTCACCAGTTCGCCCTTGCGCCACTTCGCAGCCTTGGCGGTGACCGCCTTGAGGGTCTTGGTCAAACCTTCTTGCAGCTGTTCGTTCGCCGCATACACGGTCACCACGCTGTGGCCTTCCTTGAACAGGATGGCCTGGCCGCCCGGGGTCGTGACGAACGCGTAATCCCCAAGGCCATAGACCGTCAGTTTGATTTCGCGAAACCTGATTTCGAACTTGCCCCCTTCGCGACTGGGCAATACCGCCGCACGAAAATGATCGCCCACCTTGAGCTCGAGCCTGGGCTTGTCATCGACCACAAGAGCCGATTCGGTGTCGATTTCGGCGACGTAGATACCTTCGGCGGTCTGCTCGGTGATGTAGACGAAACGTGACTGGAACAGTTTGACCAGTTTTGCCCGCAGGTCACCCAGTACAAATAACGCATGCGTATCGAGATTACTTACTGCCAAGGAAACATCCCCATCTTGAAAACGGCCCGCTGCGCAGAAAGAACGGACCACGAGAACCCGTGCCGACTGCAGCGTCGCAATGACCTGTAACTGAAATTCGAAGTGAACGGCGCACCCTGTCCCGGGGCGAGAGAAGACTAAAGGATTGCCACTCTCGCCGTCTTTCCCAGGAGGTCGTCAGAAGCTGAAGGAAATAGCCACTCTGAGCATCGGAAAAGGTGGGACTACTAACTTTAGGGAAAATTCTCACTTAGAAAAGCATTTTTCTGACATCGAGCCTAAAAAAAATTGCTTTAGATAGGCGCAACCGTCCGCACAGCGCAACCGATTCTAGAGCAGCCGGCGGTACGGAGACTACGAAACACTTGGCAATTCGTCGGTAAACCATAGAAAAGGAATTCACATGGGCACTTTCACAACCTTGCGCCACCCCACTACACCACCCATCGTCAATCCCCATGACGCCTTTGACGGGATTCATTACCTGCCGGTCTCGCTGGTTCAACCGCGATATCGGGTCGTACTGGCCGGCAAGTGTTTTTTCCATATTGAAGAAACCTCGACTGGACGTGTAAGAGGTTTCCGCACCGATCATAACGAAGCCTGCTACCTGGCCAGGCATCTCGAGCGAAGTGCCGGAACACAGCAATAATCGAACTCCTGACGCGCGCTTGCCTCAGATAAAGGGACGCAACCGACGCGCCATGACGGCGCATGCCCAAAGGAGAACCCCATGGAACAGCCTTCTCACGAACTCAAGACCTTGTTCGATCAACTGGGCCTGCCCTCGGACGACAAAGCCATCGACAGCTTCATCGTGGCACACCCCCTGGACCCGGAGACAAAACTGGTGGAGGCCGATTTCTGGTCGGATCAGCAAAAGGACCTGCTACGGGAATGGTTGCTCGCTGATGGCGAAGAGGCGGTGCTGGTGGATCAACTGAACGTACGCCTGCACGACGGAAAATAGCGGCTCAACAGCATGTTTTGTGGGAGCGAGCTTGCTCGCGATAGCGGTGCATCAGTCGATACTTTGCTGACTGCACCATCGCTATCGCGAGCAGGCTCGCTCCCACAGGGGATTTGTGGTGCTCCCGGAACTTGCGGCCACTGAAGGCCCCTGTGGGAGCGAGCCTGCTCGCGATCAGCGGTGAGCCTGGCCTATCCAAATGAAAGCCTAGCGCGGCTTCTCGGGTTTGTAGCCCAACCGCAACCCACCCCAGTGGCGGCCCTTGATCATGATGGGCACGGACAGGTCATGCATCAGCTCGCCTGTGTCGCGGGTATAGGTCTGCAACAGCACCGGTTGCTGGTGGCTGCCGCATCGAATCCCGGTGCGATCGGAGAACTTGCGCTTGGTACGGTTGTTCAGCGTGTCGACGGCAGGATCGCCGGTCAACGGCTGGCTGAAGACTTTGTTGTGGGTCGGCACATACCCTTGCTGGGTACAGGCAATCGCAAACACCAGGCCTTCATGCCGGGCGAGCAAAGGCTCCTGGATGGCCGGCAGGACCTGGTCGGTATAACGGTCGAAGCGGGTCTGGAACTTGGCGGGATGGGTATTGGGAATGGCCTGGTAGTTACGATCGAACAGATCCTCCAGGCTGACACGCCCTTGATCGATATCCGCCTCGAATTGCGCGGCGATCTGGCTCGCGCCTTCACGCGCCAGGTCGTAGACCCGCTGGTGATAATCGTCGAGCCCCACCTCCGCCAGGCGCTCGCTGATGGTTTCGGCCTGGCCTTCCATCTGCACAGCCGCTTCGGCCAGGCGCTGGGTCTGCTGGTCGCTGATGGACAGGTCACTGCGCATCTGCTCGATGGCGTGGAACAGGCTGTCGAGTTGTTCACGGTTGGTGTCGGTGCCCTGGGCGATGGCGCTGACCTGGGTTTCGACACCGGCGGCGAGCCGGGCAATGTTCTCCAGGTGCTGGCCCGTGTGCTCGACCTGCTGCACACCGCTGTCCAGATCGGCGGCCAGTTGGCGGATCTGCTCGACCACCTGGGCAGTGCGCTGCTGGATATCCGCCACCATGACGCCGACCTCGCCAGTCGCCGCCGCCGTGCGGCCCGCCAGGCCACGGACTTCGTCGGCAACCACGGCGAAGCCCCGACCATGCTCCCCGGCCCGAGCCGCCTCAATGGCCGCATTCAGCGCCAGCAGGTTGGTCTGGCTGGCAATCGACTGAATCACCAGGCTGACCCGCTGGATCTCGTCGCTGCGCACGCTCAAGGCCTCGATCAGCTCGCGGCTGTCGTTGGCCCGTTGGCTGAGTTGGTGCATGCGACTGATGGACTCCACCAGTTCGCTGCGCCCGGCAACGCTGCTGCGATGGGCTTCGCTGGCAGCGCCCAGGGCCTGCTGGCTGAGTTGGGAAGTGGCCTGTTCGGTGGCAATCATCGATTCGGCACTGCTGACGATCTGCGCCGCCGCATCGAGCTGCGACTGGACCTTGCCGGCCAGCTGCCTGACCGAATAGGCGACGCCGGCGGCCGACAACGCGTTATGACTGGTGGTGTAGGACAGGTCACGGGTCAGCTCGGCCAATGAGCCGGTATTCGACGAAGGCTGGGGCGCGATGACCAGGCGCGAGCGCAAGCGCGGCAACCAGACAATCAGCATCGCCAGGGGCAGGCCCAGGTACAACGACCAACCTCCCAGCACCATGCCGCACAGCAGCAAGGTCAGGGCAAGGCTCTGCAAGGTCGGCGTCAGCCAGCGCGCCGTGCTTTTCGTAGCCGATACCGAGGCAGGCACCGCCGCCAGAGATCCGTCTGTCGCCATGTTCGTCACCACACTTCTCGTTGTTATGCCCGCATTAAACGCCACTACGGAGCCATTATCCATGGTCCATTAGTCGCGTTCTTGCAGCAGATCAATGCAGGTGTGTGATTTTCGAGGAACGCTACATGGCCTGGCGGGAGCAAGCGCCCTCGCCCCAAGGTCTGTGCAGCCTTCGGTAGCTCGAATGGCAGGTAGTGGATCAGGCCTGACGCTGGTGCTTGTCGATCTGCTCGTGACGTTCCTGGGCTTCGATGCAGTACTTGGTGGTCGGGCTGATCAGCAGACGCTTGAGGCCGATCGGCTCGCCGCTGTCGTCGCACCAGCCGAAGCTTTCGTCGTTGATGCGATCCAAAGCCTGCTCCAGCTGGGGCAGCATGCGCTGGTCACGATCGATGGCGTTGACCAGCCAGGTGCGCTCTTCTTCTACGGAAGCAGCGTCGGCCGGGTCAGCCGGGGAATCCAGGCTTTCAATGGCGATTCGGTTCTGTTCGATGCGCTCGTGGGTTTCGACTTTCATGTTCTGCAACAGCTTGGTGAAGAAAGCCAGTTGCTCGGCGTTCATGTAGTCATCCGCCGGCATGGCCAGCAACTTTTCCTTTGTCATTGATATCTCTATAAAAAAACGTGCATTAAGGCGAATTATGGAGCGTCCCGCAGCGCAGCTGCCACGCTCGTCAGGAAGGCGCCGTCTATTCCAAGCGCCACCCGGCACTCAATTTACGAGGGGCGGCAGTCTAAGGCCGAGTCGAGGCCTCAGCAACCGAAAACATGGGAAAATGTCCGACAACCCCTTCAAATGTTCTCTGACAGGCTTTTAGCGATCATCGGAGTGCGTTTATAACAAGAAATTCGCTGTAATGGCTGTATTAAGAAGACAAATGGCAACGCCACGCGGGTCAGGCGTGGCGCTTTGTCGCAACTGGGCGGTCGTTAACGCTTGAGTTTGCGCTTGTTGCGATATTGGTCGATGACCACCGCTACCACAATGATCAGCCCCTTGATGATGTCCTGGATATAGGCATCGACACCCACGAATGTAAAGCCGCTGGCCATGACGCCGAGGATCAGCGCGCCGATCACCGTCCCGGTGATGCGCCCCACTCCACCGGCCAGGCTGGTACCGCCGATCACGGCCGCGGCGATCGCATCCAGCTCATAGGACATGCCCATGCCGGCCTGCCCGGTCGCGGCCCGCGCCGAAGCCACCACCCCGGCGAGACCGGCCAATAGCCCGGCGATGCTGTAGACGATGACCAGGTGCCGCTTGACGTTGATCCCCGAGGTACGCGCCGCCTGCATGTTGCCGCCGATGGCGTAAGTATATTTGCCGTACTTGGTGTAGCGCAGGGCAATATGGAAAATCACCGCCACCACCAGGAAGATGATCACCGGCATGGCGCCATGACCGATGGCAGTGTAGGAATCCGACAACATGCTCACCGGCTGGCCTTCGGTGTAGTAACGCGCCAGGCCGCGGGCCGATACCATCATGCCGAGCGTGGCAATAAAGGGCGGGATGCCAGTGATGGCGATAATGCTGCCGTTGATCGCCCCGGCCAGCAGCCCCACGCCCAACCCTGCCACCACCGGTATCCATGCCGGTAGATCGGTGAGGGACGGAAACACGGCACGGGCAAAATCCGAGGTCTGGGCCAGGCTGGCGGCGATCATGGCCGACAACGCCAGCACGGAACCGGACGACAGGTCGATGCCGGTGGTGATGATGACCTGGGTCACTCCGATGGCCAGCAGGCCGATGATCGACACTTGCAGGATCATCAGTACCAGGCGCTGGGAGTTCATCAGGAAACTCTGGTCGCGCATGATCCAGCCGAACAATTCGAACACCAGGCCAATGCCAATCAGCACCAGGAAGATACTCAGCTCTGTCGGTAACCGCCGGCGCGTCCTGGCCGGTGCGGCCGCGGGTTTGTTTTCCAGTATCGCGTTCATTGCCATCCACCTTTTTTGTTCGTTGGCGAGGGGATGTTCCCTGCCGGGCGGTGTAGTACGGCCCGGCGGGAGCAAGCTCCCTCGCCACCATGTTGCTCGACGTTATTGATGTGTGCGGGTGTCAGGCCAGGCCGGAGGCCAATTGCATGACCCGCTCCTGGGTCGCTTCGCTACGGTCGAGGGTGCCCATCAGGTCGCCTTCGTGCATCACCAGGACCCGGTCGCTCATGCCCAACACTTCCGGCAGCTCGGAGGAAATCATGATGACTGCCATACCCTCACTGGCGAGGTAGGCAATGAGCCGATAGATCTCGGCCTTGGCGCCAACATCGATGCCACGGGTCGGCTCGTCGAGAATCAGGATCCGCGGATTGGTCATCAGCCAGCGGGCCAGCAGCGCCTTCTGTTGATTGCCGCCGGACAGGGTGTCGATGCACTGCTCCAGGGACGGGGTCTTGACCCGCAGCTTCTTGCACATGTCTTCACACAAGGCGCGCAAGGCTTTCTGCTGGATGAATCCGTTGCCGACATAATGGGGCAACACGGCCATCTCCATGTTTTCCAGCACCGACAGGCACGGGAACAGCCCACTGAGCTTGCGATCCT
This sequence comes from Pseudomonas sp. SJZ078, assembly GCF_007828255.1. Classification (NCBI taxonomy): domain Bacteria; kingdom Pseudomonadati; phylum Pseudomonadota; class Gammaproteobacteria; order Pseudomonadales; family Pseudomonadaceae; genus Pseudomonas; species Pseudomonas sp. SJZ078. The sequence continues at coordinate 75,838 of NZ_VIUG01000005.1, forward strand.
CGGTCAGCAAGGCGAAGCCCTTCTCGATGGCCATGTGTGGGTCGCTGATGCGCACCGGTTGGCCGTCCAGCAGAATCTCGCCACCGGTACTGGGCGTGACGCCGAAGATCGCTTCAGCCACGTTGGTCCGTCCCGAGCCCATCAGCCCGGCGATGCCGAGGATCTCCCCGGCGTGCAGGTCGAAGGAAACCTCCTTGAAGACGCCGTCCAGGCTCAGGTCGCGTACCGACAACACCAACTCGCCAATGGGTTTTTCCCGTTCCGGGAACAGCTGGCTCAATTCCCGTCCGACCATCATCGAGATCAGACTGTCGCCGTCCATGCTGTCGGCCCGTTGCAAGCCGATGTAGCGGCCATCGCGAAACACCGCCACTTCATCGGCGATGGCAAACACTTCATTCATTTTATGGGTGATGTAGATGATGCCCTTACCCTGAGCCTTGAGGTCGGCAATGATCGAGAACAGGTGGGCGACTTCCGTTTCAGTGATGGCTGAGGTTGGTTCGTCCATGATCAGAATGTCGGAGTCATAGGACACCGCCTTGGCGATCTCCACCATCTGTCGCTCGGCAATACTCAGGTTGCCCACCTGCTCCTCGGGGTCGAGGTTGATCCGCAAGCGCTCCAGCAGCCTGGCGGTGCAACGGTGCATCGCCCCATGGTCGACCATGTGCAGGCCATTGAGCTGCTCGCGGCCGATCCAGATGTTTTCGGCGATGCTCATGTGGGGCATCAGATTCAGTTCCTGATGGATCATCGCGATGCCGGACTGCAACGCCGCCAGGGGCGTGTCGAATGTGACCGGCTTGCCCCGCAGGCGCAGCTCACCGGCGTCGGGCGGGTAGATGCCGGCAATGATTTTCATCAAGGTGGATTTGCCTGCGCCGTTTTCCCCCATCAGCGCCAGCACCGAACCGGGGCGTACCCGCAGCTCTACATCAGACAGGGCCACCACGCCGGGAAAACCTTTGCTGACGTTGACGACTTCCAGTAGATAGGGCTCGTCAGGTAGTGCGTCCGGCTGGGGAATCATCGCCGGGGCGCTCGATGCAATCGCTGAAGCGAACATGATCAGGTACTCCCTCGGCAAGGTCGGCGCGGCGACCCTGCCTGCTGGTTATGGGGTGGGACGTCACTTGAACTGATTGACGTTTTCCGGGGTGATCAGGCGATACGGCACCCAGACGGCTTGCTCGACCGGCTGTTTCTTGACCATTTTCACCGCCGTATCGATCGAGCCATCGGCCTGGCCCTTGGCGTCCTGGAACACCGAAACCGTCATATCGCCCTTCTTGATCGCTTCCAAGCCGTCCGGTGTACCATCGACACCGGCAATCAGTACTTGGCCCTTCCCTTTGTTCACATTCTTCAGGGCCATGGCAGCCCCAATGGCCATCTCGTCGTTGTTGGCCACCACGGCCTGGAAGTCGGTGCCCTGGGTCAGCCAGTCGCCGACCACATTCATACCCTTGTCCCTCAGCCAAGTGGCAGTCTGCCGCTCCTTGATCTTGATGTTCGGGTATTTCTTCAACACGTCCTCGACGCCCAGGGTACGGTTGGTGGTGGAGTTGTTGGCCAGGTCGCCCAGCAGGATCACGATGTCGCCCTTGCCGCCCATTTTGTCGGCCAGATACTGCATCTGCATGCGCCCCGCTTCCAGGTCATCGGAGGCCACGGTGACCACGCCTGCCGGCAGTTTCAGTTCATCAGGACGGCGGTTGACGTAGACCAGCGGAATCCCGGCGGCCACGGCGGCCTTGGTGATACGCGCGGTGGCAGCGGTGTCGACGGGGTTGACGATGATCGCATCGACCTTCTGGCTGATGAAACTTTCCACCTGACTCAATTGCTTGACCACATCACTGCGTGCGTCTTCGAACTGCAGGGTGACGCCGTCCGGCATGGACTTGGCTTTCTTGTCCATGGACTCACGCAGGTAAGTCAGCCAGGTGTCGTCGAACTGCGACATGCTGACCCCAATCTTCAGGTCCGCCAGGGCAGCGCCGCTGGTGAGCATCAACGACAGGGCCAACGAGGCGATACGGGTCTTGGTCTTCATGAACGGTCTTTCTCCACATTCTTGTTGGTTTTATGGATAAGGCGTGTCGGAACTCAGGAACGGGGCAAACGCACGATGGGCGCGCCGGGCATGCAACACACCACGGCACCGCTGCGCTGGATGCACAGGGATTCGAACAGGGGAAGGACTGCGGACAAGCGCAGCAGGTGTGGCAGGTGAAACGCAGAGCGGCTGAAGGTTTTCATCGACGGTACCTGGCTGTGTTTCTTGTTTTTGTTGAGTTCGCTGCTTGTTTAAAAAACCGTTGCACGAGCGGGAACTGGATGTCGGTAACCTGGAAAAGACTTTATTGGAAAATATTTTCCACATCAACAGATTTTAGAATTTTATTCGTTTTTTGTTCCATGGCCGATGGGCGTGGCCAACACCACGACTTCATGGCGTTCCGCGCTCTGCCGGGCAACGTCCAGCAAACGGGTAGTCGCCAGTGCATCACGGGGCAGGACTGGCAGCGGGCCAGCTCCCTGCAAAGCGGTTTGCAGGCGCTGATAGAATTCGATCCAACAACCGCGCTCCGATGTCACCCGCTCGCGCTCGGTGCCGTGCTCGAACCAGCCCCAGCGTCGATGTTCTTCGGTTCCCCAGCGTTCGCCCTCGGTCGCCGGACTCAACCCGGCCAAGGCCTGGGCCTCCTGCCCGTCCAATCCCTCGACGGTGTAGCAGCCCTGGGAACCACTGACCCGGAACCGTGGGCGCGGCGCGTTCTGCAGGCAATTGCCACTCAAGTGCGACACCACGCCGTTGACATGGCTCAGGGACATGAAGAAGCCATTGTCGAAAACCTGGCCTGGCTGTCGGTAGTCCAGCTCGGCGTACACCCGCACCACCGGCCCGAACAGCTGCAACGCCTGATCCACCAGATGACTGCCCAGGTCACGCAGGAATCCGCCACCGCTGCTTTTGCCGACGGACGTCGGTGAATAACGCTCGACGCTGGATTCGAACCGCAGGACCTGTCCCAGGACACCGGACGCCAATAATTTGCGCACGGTCAGAAAGTCCGAGTCCCAGCGCCGGTTCTGGTACACGCAGAGCGGCACGTTGTGACGTTCGGCTGCCAGCACCATCGCCTCGGCCTGCTTGGCATCAGCGGCAAAGGGTTTATCGCTGACCACCGCCACGCCCCGCTCGATGGCCTCCATCACCAGCGCCGGACGACCGTCCAGAGGCGTGGAAACCACCACCGCGTCGATGCCAGCCGCCACCAATTGCTCCAGTGTGTCGAAAGCCTGGACATCGGGGTGTTCGGTCGCCAGTTGCTGGCGACGCTCGGCGGACCGGGTCACCACACCGACGAACGTCGCCCCGGGCAAACTGCTGATCAGCGGCGCATGAAAGAAGCGTCCACCCTTGCCGTAGCCCACCAGTCCGATTCGCATGGCAACTCCTTATTAAATCACTGAATCAACGCCCCCCCTGTGGGAGCGGGCTTGCTCGCGAAGGCGGTGGATCAATCGGCATCAATGTTGAATGTCAGGCCGCTTTCGCGAGCAAGCCCGCTCCCACAGAGATTGGGGTCAGCCGTAGAACCGCGGGCGCTCAGGCAGTTCCACCTTGACGATCTGCCCACTGCCCTGCGCCTCGATACAGGCATCCGCCGCTACCGCCGCGGCGAAGCCATCCCACGCCGAAGGGCCGTCCACCTGGCCGGCGCGAACGCCGTCGATAAAGGCCTGCAACTCGACGTCATAAGCGGCGATGAAGCGATCCTTCCAGTCCATCAGGATGGCATTGGACAGCTTGGCGCCGCTGCGCAGCTGCACCTGAGACGGTTCCGGCAACTTGGCGATGCCGGTCTCTCCCACCACTTCGCACTGAATGTCATAGCCGTACTGGCAATTGACGAACACTTCCACGTCGATGCGCGTGCCCTTGGCGGTTTCCAGCAGGACGATCTGTGGATCACGCAGGTGGGCCAGGGCCTTGCTGGTCTTGCGCGGAAATACCACTTGCACCGACACGTAGTCGTCGGCCAGCAGCCAGCGCAGCACATCCAACTCATGGATCAGGGTGTCGGTGATCGCCATGTCGGTCTTGTAGTTTTCACCCACGCGGGGGTTGCGGTGGGCGCAATGCAGCATCAGGGGTTCGCCGATCTGGCCGCTGTCGATCACCGCCTTGAGCGCCCGATAGCCTTCATCGTACGGGCGCATGAAACCGACCTGCACCAGTCGCTTGCCATGGGCCACCTCGGCCTCGACGATCCGGCGGCAACCTTCAGCCGTGACAGCCAGGGGCTTTTCACAGAACACCGGTTTTCCGGCGGCGATCGCCGCCAGCACGAATTCCTCATGACTCGGCCCCCAGGAGGTGACGAGGATCGCCTCGACTTCCGGGGCCTTGATCAGCGCGTGCCCATCGGGATAGACCTCGGCGGTCAGTTTCAGGTCGGCCACCACTTTCGCCGCCTGGGCCAGGTTGATGTCGGTCACTGCCACCACCTGGCTGTTGAGCAAGGTCTGGCTGCAACGACGGATATGGTCCTGGCCGATGGCCCCGGTGCCGATGACGCCCAGTTTCAAAGACATTTGGAACTCCTTGTTGTGTGATCAGTACTGACGGGCCTGGGCCAGTCGTTCATTGAGGGCCTTGGCGACGACATTGGTCCGGGCGCTGGTGGAGACTTGCGCCACACCGACCCGCCACCAGGACAGGTAGCCGTGAATCATGGTCTTGGGCAGGACCTTGATGTCGATCAGAGTCGAGACCGTTTGCCGCCGTGCGTCGGCCAGGGCCGCGTGCAGTTCGTCGAGGGTCTTCACCTTGTAGGTCTTGCAGCCGTAGGCCGCCGCACTCATGGCGAAATCCACCGGCACGAAAGCGCCGTCGAGCTTGCCGGTGTCCGGGTTGCGGAAACGAAACTCGGTGCCGAAGCTGTCCATCCCGTTCCCCATCTGTAAATTGTTGATGCAACCGAAGGCCATGTTGTCCAGCAACACCACATTGATCTTGCGCCGCTCCTGGATCGAGGTCGCCAGCTCCGAATGCAGCATCATGTAGGAGCCGTCACCCACCAGGGCATACACCTCTTTATCAGGCTCGGCGAGCTTCACCCCCAGTGCCGCATTCACTTCGTATCCCATGCAGGAATAGCCGTACTCGAGGTGGTAGGTGTTCACGCCCTTGCAACGCCAACTGCGCTGCAAGTCACCGGGCAGGCTGCCGGCGGCGGCGACGATGATCGCATCATCCGCCAGGGTTTCGTTGAGGGTGCCCAATACCCGGCTCTGGGTCAGGCAGGAGCCGGTGAGCTCGATGAATTCGCGAAACACCGCCGGGTCCATGCCGTCGTTGATTTCCGGGATGAAATCCTCGGCCTGGTAATCGGCCTGGTAGACCCGGTCCACCTCGGCCTCCAGTTGCCCCTTGGCGGCGGCGATCCGCCCGCCCCATCCGGCACGGTAATCCCCCATGGCGGCGGACAGCGCTTCCAGCCCCACACGAGCATCGGCCAACAACTGCACGCCGTCGAGTTTCAGCGCATCGCATGGGCTGATATTGAGGTTGAGGAACTGCACATCCGGATGCTGGAACAGCCATTTGGAGCCGGTGGTGAAATCGCTATAGCGAGTACCGATGCCGATGATCAGGTCCGCTTCCTTGGCCAGCAGGTTCGCCGCCAGGCAACCGGTTTCGCCGACACCGCCGACGTTCAGCGGATGGCTGGACACCACCGCGCTCTTGCCGGCCTGGGTCTCGGCAAAGGGAATATCGAAGCGTTCGGCAAAGGCCTGCAATGCGGCGTTGGCGCCGGCGTACTTCACCCCGCCGCCACAGATGATCAATGGCCGGCCCTTGCCCTTGAGCAGGGCCAGGGCATCGTCGAGCATCGCCGCAGTGGCCGGACGGCGGTCGATGCGATGCACGCGCCTGGCCAGGAAATAGTCCGGGTAGTCATAGGCTTCGCCTTGCACATCCTGGGGCAACGCCAGGGTGACCGCGCCGGTTTCGGCCGGATCGGTGAGCACACGCATGGCCTGAATCGCGGCGCTCATCAATTGCTCGGGACGGTTGATCCGGTCCCAGTATTTGCTCACCGCCTTGAACGCATCGTTGGTGCTGATGCTCAGGTCGTGGAACTGCTCGATCTGTTGCAGCACCGGGTCCGGTTGACGACTGGCGTAGACATCGCCGGGCAACAGCAGCAGCGGAATGCGATTGGCCGTCGCGGTGGCCGCCGCAGTCACCATGTTCGCCGCACCAGGGCCGACCGATGAGGTACAGGCGTAGATCTTCCGGCGCAGGTGCTGCTTGGCGAAACCGATGGCGGCGTGGGCCATGCCCTGTTCGTTGCGGCCCTGATGGACCACCAGGTCGCCGCTGTCCTGCTCCAGCGCCTGGCCCAGGCCCAGCACGTTGCCGTGACCGAAAATGGTAAAGACCCCGGCAACGAACTTGCTCTGGACACCGTCGACCTCGACGTACTGGTTATCGAGGAATTTCACCAGGGCCTGGGCCATGGTCAGTCGTGTTGTGGACATGCTTGCACCTTTTCAAACGCAACTCGGTTCAAGTGTGGGAGCGGGATCTTCATCAGGTCGATGCCGGTATCAGACCTGTGAATCCTGCAAATGGCTCATGCTCGCGCCCAACGCCTGGCGGATGTCGGCCAGTTCATGAACGCTCTCGGCGAACGGTTCGAAGGACAAGTAACCTTCATAGCCACCGGCCCGCAGCGCTTCGATCTGTGCGGCGTTGCCGAGGATGTCGGCCTTGCCCACCAACACCCGGTGGCCGTCGCGGATCGTCGCCAACGGCGCCTGGGCATCTTCCACGCCGGAGATGTGCACCAGCCCGGTGAGTTCGGGGAAGAACACCTGCTCACCCGCCAGATGGTGATGAAAGGTATCGTGCACCAGGCGGAACACATCCAGCCCGCCGATGGCCTTGATCGCTTCTACCGCCGTCTCCTTGCGGCGCAACGAGCACTCCTCGAACCCCAGGGGCTCGATGAAGCCGTAGATGCCAAAGGCCCTCAGGATCGGCGCCAGTTCGCTGAGCGCCGTACGCAGCCCCGCCGCGCGCTCGGCCTCGCTGCGTGGGTCGGCACGCTCGTTGAGCGGGCACATGACCAGGCCTTCGGCACCACATTCGCGGGCATAGTCGGCCAACCTCAAGGCCTGGGCGCGGCGCTCTTCGTTCCACACGTCGAAGGGATAGAGGGCGTTGATCGACAACACCTTGATGCCCCTCTCTTCGCACAACTCGCGCACGCTGGCCGGCGCCATGCCGTTCTCGATCTCGACGCCTTTGAGATCGTTGCGGATCTCGATGGCATCGGTCTTCAAGGCCAGGGCCAGATCGATGAATTCGGGCAACGACAGGCGCGGGGCAACCATTCGGTTCAAGGCAAAACGCAGGGGTTTATTCATCTTGTTATCCCTCCAGTGTCCATACGAAACGGCGTGGGTGAGCGGGCAGCAAACGGTGTTCAGAGATCCAGCAACCAACTGTGCTGCGGGTCGTTATGGAACTGCCAGACCCGCTTCGGGCCGGCCATGACGTTCAAGTAGTACGACTCGTACCCGTAAGGCACGCTGACCGGGTGGTAGCCCTTGGGCACCACCACCAGGTCGCCGTTTTCCACGGCCATGGCCTGGTCGATGCTGCGGTCGTCGGTGTAGACCCGCTGGAATACGAAGCCCTGGGACGGATTGATCTGGTGATAGTAGGTTTCTTCCAGGAAACTCTGGTGCGGCAGGTCGTCGGTGTCGTGCTTGTGGGGTGGATAGCTCGACGAATGCCCCGACGGCGTGCGCACTTCCACCACCAGTAGCGAGTGGGCCGGTTCGCTGTCCGGCAGGATGTCGCAGATATACCGGGTATTCGCGCCCTTGCCACGCACGCTGCGCTTCATGCTGTCGGGGCGGATCAGCCGTGGGCCGTAATCGTTCTGGCTGGAACCCGGCGCGGCACAGACGGCGACCTGAACGTCGCTCAAGGCGATCACCTGGGCCTGGCTGCCGGGCGGCAGGTAGGCGGCGTAGGGCGATTTATCCTCGAACACCGACTGGCGATCGCCAAGGTTGTCCCAGGCGAAACTGCCCTGCCCCGGCGCTTCGCCCTTGAGACTGATGCGACCACTGAGCAGCACCAGGCACAACTCCTTGTCGCCGGCGGCCACCGGCAGGGTTTCGCCGAGGCTCAGGCGGTAGGCGGCGAACGCGACGTACTCCAACTCGCCCTCGGGCAGTTGGACCATGGTCCGGCCAGCGGGCTGGTTCTTGATCAACAGACTCATGAGGAACTCCTTTCCAGCAACAAGGTGCGCAAAGTGTCGTAGCCCTTCTTGGCGTAGGCATAACTCGGCGCCACGGCCGGGTCCTGTTCGGCTTCCACCACCAACCACCCCTGGTAATCGGCGGCCAGCAGGACATCCAGCAACGCGGCGAAATCAATGTCGCCGTCCCCCGGCACGGTGAAGGTGCCGTTGACGATGCAGTCCGGAAAGCTCCAGAGATGGTTGCGCGCCAGTTGCACCACCGGCTTGCGCACATCCTTGAAGTGCACATGACAGACCCGCTCGATGTGCTTGCGCAACACCTGCAGCGGCTCGCCACCGCCCATGTAGCAGTGACCCGAGTCGAACAGCAGACCAACCTCGCTGCCGGTCAGGGCCATCAGCTTGTCGATGTCCGAGGGGGACTCGACATAGGCGCCCATGTGGTGGTGATACGCCAGGCGCACGCCTTGGGACAAGGTGAAGCGGGCCAGTTCGGTGAGCTTGTCGGCATAGGCCTGCCAGGCGTCGTCGGTGTGAAAACGCGGCCGCTCGATCAGGGGAATGCGCTGGCCTTGGATAGAATCGGCGACTTCGCCATAGACCAGCACCGTGGCGCCGTTTTGCGCCAGCAACTGCACATGGGCGGCAATCGCGTCGATTTCCTCGGCCGCCGAACGTCGGGCCAGGCGGCTGGAGTACCAACCGGACACCAGCGCCAGGTCATAGGGACGCAGCACATCACCGACGCCCTTGGCGTCCCTGGGAAACTTGCCGTTGAGCTCGAACCCCTCGTAGCCGATGGCCTTGCCTTCGCTCAGCGCAGTGCTCAACGGCGTCTCACCGCCCAGGGATGGCAAGTCGTCGTTGCTCCAGGAGATCGGGTTGATGCCAATTCGAATAGCGGGCATGGCTGCACCTTTTATTGTTTTACATAGCAATTGAAAGCTGCGGAGGACCTTGGTGGGAGCGAGCCTGCTCGCGATAGCGGTTTGTCAGGCAACTGATTATTAACGGTTAGTCCGCTATCGCGAGCAGGCTCGCTCCCACACTAGGTTCAGTGTTCGCACTATTCAGCTTCGGGCAGCACGCCATGCCTCGATCAACTCCACAAACGTGCCCTGCACCTGCCCGATCAGCGTTTCATCATCGATTTCCCCCGCCAGCCAGGCCCGGCTCGGCTCTTGGAAAATCGTGCGGCCCACGGCAAATCCCCGGCAGGTCGTGCTCTGGCTGGCCTGGCGAAACCCCTCGGCCAAAGCGGCAGCCGGGGCGTTGAGCCCCAGAAGCACGACCCCACGACAGTACGGGTCGCGCTGCTGGATCAGCTCGTCGAGCTGTTTCCACTCCTGCGCTGTCTGGGCTTCGATCTTCCACCACGCCGGGTAGATGCCCAGGTTGTAGAGGCGTTTGAGCGCGCGGTACAGCACATCAGGATGGGGCGACGGATGATCCTTCGGCGGAATGACCTCCAGCAGCAATTCATGGCCGCTGACCTGTGAGGCCTTGTAGAGTCCCATCAGTTGGGCCTCCTGCTCCAGGCGCAGCAGCGGTTCGTCGTCGGGGTGGAACTGCACCAGGCACTTGATGATTTGTTCGCTGGGCCAGGCGATCAGGTTGCTGCCGATGGAACGCCCGTGTTCGAACGCCAGCGGACGCGAGCCTTGCACCTCCACCGGGCGGGCAACCCACCAGCCGCGCCCGGTGGCGGCGTTCAACGAGTCCTGGCCGAAGCGTTGATCGGCCAGCAAGCCGACATCGGCCTCGACGCCCTGGCGCTGCAGGTCGGCTTCGACCCGTTCCACCGCCTGGATGAACAGTTGCTTGAGGGCAGCAATGCTACTCAAGTCTCGATCACTCTTTTGCGCCAGTTCCACCAGTTGCCACCGATGGTCGAAGGCAAAGATGAACAGTTGCTTCCAGGCCTTGCGCGGCACGCTGACCTGATGCAACCGCTGCAACGCGAGGTCCTGGTCCGGCCGGGTGATCGGCACCGGGCTGTCGAACAAGTAGTCGAGTTCAGCCCGGGTCGGCATCGCCGGCGCACAGCCGTGACGCGACACCACCAGGCCACCGCAGGCATTGGCGAGCTGGCAGCAGCGTTCATCGCTGGCGTCCTCCAGCCAGCCGGCGAGGAAGCCCGACATGAAGGCATCGCCGGCACCCAGTACATTCAGTACCTCAACGCGGACACCCGGATAAATGGCACCGTCCTCGAGTCGGGCCGGGATGGCGCCGTGTATCACCGTGCAACCCTGCGGGCCGAGCTTGACCACCAGGGTGGCCGCCGTCAGCGAACGGACAGTACGCAGTGCCGTCAGCAGGTCTTCGCTGCCGCCGGCAATCAGGAATTCTTCTTCGGTGCCGACGATCAGGTCGAAACGCGGCAGGATGCCTTGCACATGCTGGCTGACTTTCTGGTCGGCGACGAAACGGGTTTCCCCGTCGGCCTTGCCCGTCACGCCCCAGAGCACCGGCCGGTAGTCGATGTCCAGTATGCGTTTGACGTTGTGCCTGTCGGCATGATCCAGCGCCTGGAGGCTGGCGTTGTAGACGCCTTCAGCAGAGAAATGAGTGCCGGTGATCAGCAGCGCCTTGCTCGAAGCGATGAAGGCCTCGTCGATGTCTTCGGCGCGCAGCGCCATGTCGGCGCAGTTGTCCCGATAGAACACCAAGGGAAAGGTTTCCCGATCCTTGATGCCCAGCAAGACCAGGGCGGTCAGGCGCTCGGGGTCAACCTTGATGCCGCTGACATCGCAGCCTTCGCGGGCCAGGGATTCCACCAGGAAACGGCCCATGTGGTCGTCCCCTACCCGGCTCAGCATCGCCGACCTGAGCCCAAGTCGCGCGGTACCGAAAGCGATGTTGGCCGATGAGCCGCCCAGGTATTTGGCGAAGCTCGACACATCTTCCAGCCGTGCCCCGACTTGTTGCGCATACAGGTCCACGCCCAGGCGTCCCAGGCAGATCACATCCAATTGACGCCCACTGGCAAAACGAGTCTGGCCCATGCTGGCTCCTGTTATTTTTATCAGCCTGCGTTCGCTGCCGGACCGGCGCCAACGCTCTTGGTGGGTGCAGACTAAAACGAGCGAGGAGCAACAATCAATAATTTTTCTATAAATTTTTTATGTGGAATATATTTTCCAATAAACTGCAAATCAGCTGTGTCAGACACGGTGCGTTCGGTTCAGTCATGGATTGCGACGTTACCCGTCATGATTTTCCCTGCGCCTACGCTGTAGACTGCGAGCAGCCAACTTATTGTCGAGGGCCGGTCTTTCAGCGGACGGCTCTATAAGAACAAGCCAGAAGGATTATCTATGACCCGCCCCGATCTGCCGGCGCCATCCGAGCGCGCGTCCGAGGCCGCCCTCGCCAGCCCTCCGATCAATGCCGAGCGTCTGTTGCAACTGATTACCGATGAATATGAAAGCCTGCCGCGCCAGCTCAAGCGCATTGCCAGCTACATGAGCCAGCAAAGCGACCGGATCATGGTCGATCGCATCAGCGACATCGCCCGCGAGTGCGAAGTGCATCCCTCGGCCATCGTGCGCTTCTCCCAACGGTTCGGCTTCAGCGGGTTCAGCGAAATGCAGGCCTTGTTCCGCGAGGCCTATACCCACAAGACCACGCCGGTGCAGAACTATCAGCAACGCATTCGCAGCATGATCGCCAACAAGTCGCAGAAAGCCAGCGGCGGCGACCTGGCACGCGAGTGCATCAACGCCACGCTGTCGGGCATCGAACGACTGGGGCTGGAATTGGACGACCAGGCGTTCGACAAGGCCGTCGACCTGGTGGTCAATGCCGACAATATCTATGTGGTGGGCGTGCGACGCTCCTTCGCCGTGGCCGATTACCTGGTCTATAACCTGCAACACACCAACAAACGCATCCATCTGGTGTCCGGCCTGGGGGGCAGTTATCGCGAGCAGATGCGCAGTGTCCGGGCCAATGATCTGGTGATTGCCATCAGCTTCACGCCCTATGGCAAGGAAACCCAGCACTGCCTGCGCATCGCCCAGCATCACCAGGCCAAGACGCTGATCATCACCGACAGTAACCTGTCGCCCCTGGCAAAACGCGCCAACACCATACTGCTGGTGAACGAAGGCAGCTCCTTCGCCTTCCGCTCGCTGAGCGCCACCCTGTGCCTGTGCCAGGCTCTGTTCATTGCCGTGGCCTATCGGCTGGAGCTCAAGGTGGATGAGATTCATGAACAGGTGGGGTTCGAGGATTAACGCTCAACACCATTCCCACAGGGTCCTGAGGTGATCGCAGACTTGGCGTTCACTGCAAATCCCCTGTGGGAGCGGGCTTGCTCGCGAAGGCGGAGTGTCAGCAAAACATCTGTTGACTGACACTCCGCCTTCGCGAGCAAGCCCGCTCCCACAAAGTCCGCGCGCGGCTGCAACTGTGTGTTCACCCGACAGGGTTCTACTGTCTCAGGCCAGCTCAACATCCTTCGGCTCAGCAACCCTCGTCGTCACCTCGAAGCGATCCGCCAGGAACGGTGTGATATCCAACGGCAGCGGCTCGTTGTTCACCAGCCTGTCCAGCAGCACCCCGGTGATGGCCGAGGTCAGGATGCCGGTGCGGAAATGTCCGCAAGCATTCAGATACCCTTCCACCCCTCGCATCGGCCCCAGGATCGGCAATTCATCGGGAGAGCCCGGACGCAGGCCGGCCCAGGTTCGCTTGAGATTGATGTCGGCCAGTTGCGGGATGCACCGCATCGCCCCTTGCACCAGCCCCTCGATCTCCGGGTAGGTGGTGGTCACGTCAAAGCCTTTGTTTTCCGTGGTGCTACCAATGAGGATTTCACCATTGTCTTTCTGCGCCACGTAGCAGTCGCTGGTGGTCAGGCAGCCGTTGAGAAGCTTCGGCATGCGCTCGGTCAGCAGGATCTGCCCCTTGACCGGCTTGACCGGAATCCGCACGCCGGTGGCCTGCTCGCTCAGGTCGGCCGCCCAGGCACCGCTGGCATTGATCAGGGTCCGGCAGTTGAAGGTGCCGGCCTCGGCGGTGTCTACTCCCGTCACCCGCGCCCCGCTGCGTAGCACCTCGGTAACGTGGGTGTTGAAATACAGGTCGACACCATTCTGCCGGGCACCTTCGGTGTAGGCGTCGGCCAGTCGGAACGGGCTGACCTGGTGATCGCACAGGAACTCCAATGCACCCCGAGCCTCGTGGCTGACGCTGGGCTCGGCCTCGCGCAGGGCGGTCTGGTCAAGCCAGCGCACCTGATCGGCCAGGTGAGGAATGCAGGCGACGATGTGCTCGGCATACAAGCGATCCTCGTCGTCGTAGATCACGAACTTGAGCCCGGTTTCCTCGAATTTGATATCCATGCCATGGTTGTCCAGCAACTCCCGGTGCAATTGGGGGTACATCGCGTTGGACTGCAAGGCAAAGTCGAAGAACGACTGGGGCAGGATATGCGGCGTGCTGGCATCTACTGCCACGGCGGCGCCCTGGGTCTGGCGCTTGCGGTTGGCCGACATCATGCGAAAGAAGATCACCCCACAGCCCAACCCCACCGACTCGCCGATGGCCCACAGGCCGCCGGCCGAAGCGCGGGTCGCGTTGCCGGGGCGCTTGGCGTCGATCAGGGCGACTCTCAAGTGCTTGCGCTTGGACAATTGGTAGGCACAGGAAGCGCCGATCACGCCGCCACCGGCGATGACCACATCGTAATCCCTGATTTCTGGATGCTTAATCATGGCGGGCGGCCTCCATGCCAACATTGCGGAACGCTGAAAACGGTATCGGATCGATCGGAAAGCGTGGCCGTAGCCAGCCGACGTCGGCGCGCCCAGTGGCCTCGCGCAGGCGGTCGCTGCAATACCCGACGCACATCCGCCCCTGGCAATCGCCCATGCTCACCCGGGTGCGCATCTTCAGGCTGGCGATGTCCTGCACGCCCTGTTCAATGGCCCGGTCGATGTCCGCGCGGGTGGCGTGCTCACAGCGGCAGATCACCGTATCGGCCGTCGGCAGCGCGGTTAGTCCGGCTCCGCGCCGGGTGTAGCGGTCCACGGCTGCACGGAAGCGGAGGATCCGGTCCAACTTCGCCTGATATTGCCCCCGGCGTTCGAGGGCGGCATGGGAGTCCAGCACATTGCATTGCATCAGCACCGACAGCGCAGCGATGCGCCCGCTCAGCATGGCCGCTTCACCGCCGCGAATCCCGCCCATGTCACCGGCCAGGTGGATGTGCGCCTCGCTGCTTTGCTGCCAGGCATCAGACACTGCACGCAGATAGCCATCGTCGCTGAAACCATGCTCCAGGCCCATCTGCTGGCTCAACTGGGTGCGCGGTATGAAACCGTAGCCGACCGCCAACGTCTGGGCCGGCACCTGTTCGGCACGTTCGAGGTCGGGTTTCCAGTCGCTGGAATATGGTGCAACGGTGACCATGTCCAATTCGCCCTCGCCATGGGCCTGCACCACGCCCCAGCCATAACGCACGGGTATGCGATGACGCTTGAGGTAGGCCAGCATGCTCAGGCCATCGAGGAAAAGCTGCGGCTTGTTCAGCAACGCCAGGCTTTGCTTGGCAATCGTGCCGAATGCGCAGGCTTCATAGACACCGGCCACGGCCACGCCCGCGGCATGCAACTGACACGCCACCAGCGGCAGCAACGGACCGGTACCGGCAATCACCACCGGGCTCGGTGGCCTGACCACCCCGCTCTTGATCTGCAGTTGCAGGCCTCCCAGCAGCATCACCCCGGGCAGCGTCCAGCCGGGGAAAGGCACGCTGCGCTCATGACAACCGGCCGCCAGGACCAGGTGGGAATAGGCGACCTCGCAGACACGCTCCTCGGCATCCAGCAGCATCAGCGCCCGCAGCCCCTCGGCCCCGACGACGCGGTGGTTGAACCGGACGTCGATCAGCCCGGCGTGTCGGTCGAACTCGCCGTGGAGTTTTTCCAGGGCTTCGCTGTAGCGCGGTCCCAGGTAGTCGAGGCTGATGCCATCACGCAACGGCCCGCGATACACCACGCCACCCAGACGCGGCGCCTCTTCAAGCAACGTGCAGCGCAGCCCATGGGCCGCCAGCTCGATGGCGGCTGCCATACCGGCCGGCCCACCGCCGACGATCACCGGAGCGAGGTTCATGGCGCCTCCGTTTCGACGATGCGGTTGGTCCGGGTTTCGATCTGCATACCGGGGCGTACCTGGGTCTGACAGGCGCGGCGCTTGTAACGACCGTCGATCCTGACCAGGCAGCATTGGCACACGCCCATGCCGCAGTAGGCGCCGCTGATCTGGCCATGATCGTTGCGGGCGACCTGGCGCTGCCCCTGGGACTGGATAACGGTCAGGACGGTTTCGCCCCGGGCGGCATTGACGATCCGCCCGTCCAGGTGCACCGTCATGTCGGGCCGGGTCAAGGGTTGGATATCGAATTTTTGGCGTAGAAGGTCTTGAGGCTGCATGATGCGGCTCTTCCTTGATGTGAATGCTTTATCGAAGACCGGTGAGGTCTCGGCTCCTTGCAGCACACCATCACCGGTTAGCGTCGGTACCCGACGGCGACAGCGCGCCAAGGCAGGGCAACGGACGCAACATAATGGTGCGCACTCGATTCATGTTAGGGATTATTTGTGACCAAGTGTTGATCCAGGCCAGTGAAACCACTTGCCCGTCCATGAACTTTTTTTCAGAAAGCCGACAGGATTTCTTTGGCAGAATGCTGCGCAATGGCATCAATTTCTCAACCCGGTACCGCCCATGAACCGCATCCTGACCATCGAAGACGACGCCGTGACCGCCCGTGAGATCGTCGCCGAACTGACCCGTAACGGCCTGAACGTCGACTGGGTCGATAACGGCCGCGAAGGCCTGGAACGAGCAGTGAGCGGCGACTACGACCTGATTACCCTCGACCGCATGCTGCCCGAGCTCGACGGCCTGGTGATCGTCACTACCCTGCGCACCATGGGCGTGGCGACGCCGATCCTGATGATCAGCGCCCTTTCCGATGTGGATGAGCGCGTACGCGGCCTGCGGGCCGGCGGTGACGATTACCTGACCAAACCGTTCGCCACCGATGAAATGGCCGCCCGGGTCGAGGTGCTGCTGCGGCGCAATAATGGCGCCCGGGAACCGGAAACCATCCTGCGGGTGGCCGATCTGGAACTGGATCTGATCAGCCGTGAGGCCAGTCGCAACGGGCAACTGCTCAGCCTGCTGCCCACCGAATACAAATTGCTGGAATTCCTGATGCGCAACAGCGGACAGATTCTTTCGCGCATGATGATTTTCGAGGAAGTCTGGGGCTATCACTTCGACCCCGGCACCAACCTGATCGACGTCCATATCGGTCGCCTGCGCAAGAAAATCGATCCGCCAGGCCTGGAACCGCTGATTCGCACCGTGCGGGGTTCGGGCTATGTCATTGCTGAACCCCGCTAAGGGCTGGCGCTCTTCCAGCAGCCGCCTGCTGGCGCTGTACAGTGCGCTGTTCGTGCTCTGGAGCGCGATTTTGATGGGGGTCATGTACTACGAGGTGTTCGGCTACCTCGACAGCCTGGCCAAACACTCCCTGATGCAGCGCCAGCACCTGTTCGCCCGCATCCACGGCGATCAACTGGAAGATGCGCTCATGGCCAGCCTGACCCTGGACGATCGCGGCGTCGACGCCTATGGCCTGTTCGATCCACAGTTGCGCCACCTGAGCGGGCCGATCCAGCGGATTCCCGCCGACCTGCCGCTGGACGGCAAAATCCACATATTGAGCGATTGTGTCGACTACGACGATCCGGGCGTGCCCTCCGACAGTTGCGACGCCGTGGCTAACCGGACCCAGGACGGACGCTGGCTGGTGCTGGCGCGGGACAACGGCTCGCTCTTCGCAGTGACCCGTATCATTCTCCACGCGCTGTTATGGGGTGTATCGCTGACCATCCTGCCGGGGATTGCCGGCTGGCATCTCTTGCGCCGCCGACCGTTGCAACGCATCCGCAAACTGCAGGCCAGTGCCGAGGCCATCGTCGCCGGCGACCTGACCCATCGCCTGCCGCTGTCGAGCCGGCGGGATGAACTGGACATGCTGGCGGCGATCGTCAATGCCATGCTCGATCGCATCGAACGCCTGATGAACGAGGTCAAGGGCGTGTGCGACAACATTGCCCATGACCTGCGCACACCGCTGACGCGCCTGCGCGCCCAGCTCTATCGTATCCAGCAGCAAGCCGCGGATGGATCCCCCGAAGCCTTGCAGATGGATCAGGTGCTAGCCGAGACCGATACGCTGATGGCGCGGTTCCGAGGCTTGCTGCGGATCTCCGAGCTGGAAGACCAGCAGCGTCGCTCGGGCTTCGTGCGCGTCGACCCGCTGCAGTTGCTACAGGAACTGCATGATTTCTATCTGCCCCTGGCCGAGGAAGGCGAACTGATCTTCAGCCTCGAAGTGCCCGAGACCCTGCCTTTGCTCAACGGCGACCGGGCCCTGCTGTTCGAAGCGGTGTCGAATCTGCTGAGCAAC
Source organism: Pseudomonas sp. SJZ078 (assembly GCF_007828255.1). Lineage (NCBI taxonomy): Bacteria > Pseudomonadati > Pseudomonadota > Gammaproteobacteria > Pseudomonadales > Pseudomonadaceae > Pseudomonas > Pseudomonas sp. SJZ078. The sequence goes on from NZ_VIUG01000005.1 coordinate 93,637, forward strand.
TCCATCAAGTTCACCCCGGCGGGAGGCAAGGTGACCCTGCGCGGTATCGATCAGGGCGACAGCACCCGCATCGAGGTGCTCGACTCCGGCCCCGGCATTCCGGAACCGGAGCGCAAGGCCGTGTTCCGCCGCTTCTATCGAGCCGAGGGCAGCAGCCACCATGGCGGGTTTGGCCTGGGCCTGTCGATCGTCGCAGCGATTGTCAACTTGCACGGGTTCACACTGGAGGTAGGCAGCAGCGAATACGGCGGTGCGCGGTTGGCACTCGATTGTCGGGCGACGCTGCTGTAAGAATTACCTGTGGCGAGGGAGCTTGCTCCCTCGCCACAAAAATGGACTAGCCACAACTGGATCAGCCAGCGGGATCGGTGCGATGCCCAGGGGTTTTCTGCAGCTCATACCGCAATTCATCGATCAGCTTCGCCAGGCTTTCTTCGGAGCGAACGCTGTCAAGGTTCAAGCCACTCACTACCAGGTCCACCTCCCCACTTTCGCGGCGATAGAGACGGACGGTCAGGGTGCCGTCACCGTTGAGGCTGCATTCGCAGGACAGCGGCGAGAAACTTTCTTCGAGTCGGGCGCGCAGGGGGGCTAACTGGGTCATGGACGGCACCCTCAACGCAAGCAACACAAGGGAGTGGCATACAACACCGGGCTCTTGGTTCCAGCAGACATCCTGTCGATGGCACGTTGGCTTCGATCACTACACATTACGGCGTATTCCTTGACTGTTTCGTAGGGACGCGGCACCGTTGTTGAAAGTGCCGCACCCTCACATCCTAAGCAGCCACCTGCCCGCCAGATACCCGAATTTGCACTAACCCTTCCGGTGCATTTGCACTGGCTATCATGGTGCCTTCATGTTCCAGTCATTCCCGAACAGACCGCGCTCCCGGGCCCAGACAATGGCCTCGCTGCGGCTGTGGACGTCCAGCTTCGAATACAGCGTAGCAACGTGATTTCGCACGGTATTGGGCGCCAGTTTCAAACGTGCGGCGATCTCCTTGTCTGCCAGGCCCTGGCAAATGAGTCCCAGCACATCACGTTCACGGGCGGTCAGTTCGGTGTAGGAGGTACTGGGCAGTTGCGTGTTGATGCTCTTCACGTTGGCCAGCTTCTCTATCAGCGTACGGCTGAACCAGGACGCATCCTTCATCACCTCCTCGATCGCCGCCACCAGTTCCAGTTGCGAGCGCTTGCGTTCGGTAATGTTCACCAGGACCAATAGATAACAAGGCTGGTCCTGGATGATCACGGTGTCGGCCGCCACCTCGCAGTCGATCATTTCGCCGCCCTTCTTGCGGACCTTGACGTCGACATTGGACACCGTCGCGGTCTTCTCCAGACGGGCAAACAACGTGGCACTGGCGTCCTTGTCGAGAAAGCCGATTTCCGCCACCGTCCTGCCAAACAGTTCTTCACTGGCGTACCCGGTGGTTTCGAGAAAGGCGTCGTTGATTTCCAGCAGCAGTTGCTCGGCGCTGCACACCAGGGTGGGCACGGGGGACAGGCGAAACGACTTGGCAAAGCGCTCCTCGCTCTGGCGCAGCGCCGTTTCGGCCTTGCGTCGCGGCTCCATGTCCATGAAGGAAAACAGCATGCAATCTTCGTCGTGCAAGTCCAGTGGCTGGCCGGCGACGATCACTTGCTTGCTCGTGCCCTCCGGCAACTTCAACTCGGCCTGCATCTGCGGAATGGTCGCGCCCTGCCCCAGGCGCTCGATGGCCAGCTCACGGCGCTCGGCGGCCTCCAGCACGTCCAGCTCATAGACCGAACGGCCGATCACCTGCTCACGGCTGTAGCCGGTCATCTCCAGGAAGCCCTGGTTGACCTTGATGTAGCGCAGGTCGCTGAGGCGGCAGATCACCGCCGGCGCCGGGTTGGCGGCGAAGGTTTTCTCGAACCGCTGTTCGGCGCTGGCCCACTCCGTGGCGTCGCTGAGAATCAGCACCAGCAAGGTCGGTTCGTCGTTGCGATCGGTCAGCACCATGCTGCGGATGCGGTGGACCCAGGTGCGATCCGGATCAGCCACCGGGGTGACCTCCACCAGCACATCACTGAACTCATCGCCACGGGCGACCCGGGCGATGGGGTAGCTGTCCTCCGTCAATGGATGGTTGTTGCGATAACGCAAATGGAAGCGCCGGGCGTACTCCCGGGCATTGGCGCCCAGTTCCGCGAGGCTCCTGACCCCATGCATGTTCAGCACGGCCTGGTTGGCCCAGGCAATGGTCTGGTCGATTTCGATCAACATCACCCCGTCCGACAGTCCGGCGATGATTTGCAGCAATTGACGACGATTGGTCTCCGTGGTCGGGACGTCCTGGCTCATTGGGTCTCCATAGGTCAGAAGCGCATGGAGGTTACGACCGTCCGTGGTCGCCGTGCGTTCCCTTGCAGGCGATGGCGAAACCGCCGCCCCACTCGTTCAAGCCGCCATGCGTCCCTCGGCGATGGCCTGGGACGCGGCCAGCATTGCCCGCAGCAGCACCGCGCAACCGGCGGCAAGGTCGTCGGGGGCGGCGTTTTCAATCTCGTTGTGGCTGATCCCGCCTTCACAGGGCACGAAAATCATGCCGGCCGGGCCCAGTTCGGCGAGGAAAATCGCGTCATGGCCGGCGCCGCTGACGATGTCCATATGGGACAGGCCCAGACCCTGGGCGGCACCGCGGACGGCGTCGACACAACCCCGGTCGAAGTACAGCGGCGGGAAGTCGGCGGTGGGGGTCAATTCATAGGTCAGGCCGTGTTGCCGGCAGGTGTCGTCGATGACCTGCTTGACCTCGGCGATCATCGAGTCCAACCGCGCCGGTTCCAGGTGACGGAAATCCAGGGTCATGCGCACCTCGCCCGGGATGACGTTTCGCGAGCCCGGGTAGGCCTGCAGGCAACCGACGGTGCCGCAGGCGTGGGGTTGATGGCCCAGGGCCGCGCGGTTGACGGCGCCGACGATGATCGATGCGCCAACCAGGGCGTCCTTACGCAGGTGCATCGGGGTCGGACCGGCATGAGCCTCAACCCCCCGCAGCGAGAGGTCGAACCACTTCTGCCCCAGGGCGCCCATGACGATGCCGATGGTCTTGTGTTCATCTTCCAGAATCGGGCCCTGTTCGATGTGCGCCTCGAAATATGCGCCCACGGGATGACCGGTGACCTGACGCGGACCGGCATAGCCGATGGCATTCAGCGCCTGCCCCACGGTAATGCCTTCGGCGTCGACCTTGGCGAGGGTTTCTTCGAGGGTGAATTTCTCCGCGAACACCCCCGACCCCATCATGCACGGCGCGAAGCGCGAGCCTTCTTCGTTGGTCCACACCACCACTTCCAGCGGCGCTTCGGTTTCGATGTTCAGGTCATTAAGGGTGCGCAGCACCTCCAGCCCGGACAACACGCCAAAGCAACCATCGAATTTGCCACCGGTGGGCTGGGTGTCGATGTGGCTGCCGGTCATCACCGGCGGCAGGATCGGATTGCGCCCCGGACGACGGGCGAAAATATTGCCCACCCCATCGATGCTGACGGTGCAGCCGGCCGCCTCGGCCCACTGCACGAACAAGTCCCGGGCCTGGCGATCGAGGTCGGTCAAGGCTAGCCGACATACACCGCCCTTGACCGTGGCGCCCAAGCGGGCCAGGTCCATGAGTGACTGCCAGAGGCGGTCACGGTTGATGTGTTGGTGGGTGGATTGCAGGACGTCGACGGGGGCGTTCATGGAGATCTCCTTCAAAACATTTATCTCGCGTGTAATGCGATCCAGCGTGGGAGCGGGCTTGCTCGCGGAGGCGGTGTGTCAGTCGATATTGATGTTGACTGGCAGATTGCATTCGCGAGCAAGCCCGCTCCCACAGGGCCGCATACATCCCTTATTGCAGCGGTGACTTGACGACAGCTGGGCTGGCGCCTTGCAACACGCACAACCCGTAATAAATCACCCCACCCAGCGCCGAGCCGGTGAACCAGCCGTAGCTGTAGAACCAGTTGAACGCATCGCTGCCCAAGGACAGCAGCGTCAAGGCCACCGGCACGCCGAAGGCGATGAAACCGTTCCAGTTCCACGCCGGGTAAACGTCGTCGCGGTACAACCCGGCCAGGTCCAGTTGTTGTTTCTTGATCAGGAAGTAATCCACCACCATGATCCCGGCAATCGGCCCCAGCAGGCTCGAATAACCCAGCAGCCAATTGGAATACACCGACTCGAGGCTGACGTCGGAGATGATCCAGCCGAGTTTCTTCAGCAGTTCGTGGGCCATCAGCGCCAATCCCACCAGCCCGGTCAGCATCACCGCCTTGGAGCGGCCGATCAGCTTGGGCGCGAGGTTCTGGAAGTCATTGGTGGGCGAGACGATGTTGGCGGCGGTGTTGGTCGAGAGCGTGGCGACGATAATCAGCACCATGGCCAGCGCCACCCACAACGGGCTCTGGATATGCCCGATCAAAGTCACCGGGTCGGAGACGGTCACGCCCACCAGTTTTTCCGAGGCGGCGGTCATGACCACGCCGAGGGAGGCGAACAGGAACATGGTCAGCGGCAAGCCGATGATCTGTCCCACGATCTGGTCCTTCTGGCTCCTGGCATAACGGCTGAAGTCCGGAATGTTCAACGACAGGGTTGCCCAGAAACCGACCATGGCCGTCAGCCCCGCCAGGAAATAGCCGGTCACGCCAGCCCCCTCGGGCCGTTTGGCCGGGACCGCCATCAGTTCGGTCAGGGAGACATTGGGCAAGGCCCATACCAGCAGACCGGCCCCCACCAGCACCAGCAGCGGCGCAGACAGGGTTTCCAGCCACTTGATCGATTCGGCGCCGCGCAGCACCACCCACAGGTTCATCACCCAGAACATCATGAAGCCGAGTACCTCGCCCGTGCCCCCCAGGCTCTTCCAGCCCTCGAACACCGAACCGAGAAACAGGTGGATCGCCAGCCCGCCGAACATCGTCTGGATCCCGAACCAGCCGCACGCCACCAGGGCGCGGATCAGGCAAGGGACGTTAGAACCGATGACCCCGAAGGACGAGCGCAACAGCACCGGGAACGGAATGCCGTATTGGGTTCCGGCAAAGGCGTTCAGGGTCAGCGGAATCAATACGATGATGTTGGCAAACAGAATCGCCAGCAGCGCCTCGCCCACCGTCAGGCCGAAATAGGCAGTGAGTACGCCGCCGAGGGTATAGGTCGGCACGCAGATCGCCATGCCGACCCACAGGGCAGTGATGTGCCATTTGTTCCAGGTTCGCTCATGCACCTTGGTCGGTGCGATGTCGTGGTTGTAACGGGGGCTCTCGAGCACGTCGCTGCCGGCTTCAAGCTCAAACAACCCGTCGCGCTCGGTCACAGTTGATCTGGTCATGTCCGCTCCACTGTTTTCATTATTTTTGTTCATCGACGGGGCGATGGCCGGAGGACTTGCAGTAAGGCACGCGTACTACCACGGCTCAACGGCAGTCAAGCCGCTGATTTGCCGTAACAAATCTCGCTCAAATAACGATCCTGTCAAGCTCGTCAAAATGACCTGGAAGCGCAAAATCCTGCGTTTTTTTGTATTTAATCGTTAGTTTTCAATCAATTATTTAAAAAACCGACTTATCGAAAATAATCTTGCTCATTTCAATATCTCCAACTAGCGTCTAATCCTGACAGCAGTGACAGGAACACCCTCTCGCTGCACACCTTGATCGATACAACATCAAGAACCGACATCAGTCGGTCATGCCTGCGAGGAACTCGGAATGTCTCTGTTGATCCGTGGCGCCACCGTGATTACCCATGATGAAAGTTACCGCGCCGATGTGTTCTGTGCCGACGGCATGATCAAGGCCATCGGCGAAAACCTGGATGTTCCGGCCGCGGCCGAAGTGCTCGACGGCAGCGGTCAATACCTGATGCCCGGTGGCATCGATCCCCATACCCACATGCAGTTGCCATTCATGGGCACAGTGGCCAGCGAAGACTTCTTCAGCGGTACAGCCGCAGGCCTGGCCGGCGGGACCACATCGATCATCGACTTCGTGATTCCCAATCCCCAGCAGTCGCTGATGGAAGCTTTTCACCAATGGCGCGGCTGGGCCGAGAAAAGTGCCAGCGACTACGGTTTCCACGTCGCAATCACTTGGTGGAACGAGCAGGTCCGTGAAGAAATGGCCGAGCTGGTCAACCACCACGGCGTGAACAGCTTCAAGCATTTCATGGCCTACAAGAATGCGATCATGGCTGCCGACGACACGCTGGTGGCGAGCTTCGAACGCTGCCTGGAGCTGGGCGCGGTGCCCACCGTGCACGCCGAGAACGGCGAACTGGTCTACCACCTGCAACGCAAGCTGTTGGCCCAGGGCATCACCGGACCCGAAGCCCACCCGCTGTCACGGCCCTCGCAGGTGGAAGGCGAAGCCGCAAGCCGGGCCATCCGCATTGCCGAGACACTGGGCACGCCGTTGTACCTGGTGCACGTTTCCACCAAGGAGGCATTGGACGAAATCACCTATGCCCGCAGCAAAGGCCAACCGGTCTACGGTGAAGTGCTGGCCGGGCACCTGCTGCTAGACGACAGCGTTTATCGCCACCCCGACTGGCAGACCGCCGCCGGTTTCGTGATGAGCCCGCCCTTCCGTCCTCGCGGACATCAAGAGGCACTGTGGCACGGCTTGCAATCGGGCAACCTGCACACCACCGCCACCGACCATTGCTGTTTCTGCGCGGAACAGAAAGCCGCTGGTCGTGAGGACTTCAGCAAGATTCCCAACGGCACCGCCGGTATCGAAGACCGCATGGCCGTGCTCTGGGACGAAGGGGTCAACAGCGGCAAATTGTCGATGCAGGATTTCGTCGCCCTCACCTCCACCAACACCGCGAAAATCTTCAACCTCTACCCACGCAAGGGGGCGATCCGCGTCGGCGCCGACGCCGACCTGGTGCTCTGGGATCCCCAAGGCAGCCGCACGATTTCGGCCAAGACCCATCATCAGCAGGTGGATTTCAACATCTTCGAAGGCAAGACCGTGTGCGGCGTGCCCAGCCATACCATCAGCCAGGGTCGGCTGGTGTGGGCCGACGGTGACCTGCGGGCCGAGCGCGGTGCCGGGCGCTATGTCGAACGACCGGCATATCCGGCGGTGTTCGATCTGCTGAGCAAGCGGGCTGAGTGGAATAAGCCAACCGCCGTGAAACGCTGACATCCAGGCCTGCGGCCTTCGCGAGCAAGCCCGCTCCCACATTGGATCTGGGATAGACGCAGATATGTGGTGTGCCGCAAATCCCTTGTGGGAGCGGGCTTGCCCGCGAAGGCGTCAGTCCAGACACCGAAAAAACCACTGCCCACCAGAGGCAGCACCTCAAACACCGTGAGGCCCATTCCATGATCCAGCCCTTGAGTCACCTTCCCCATTCCCAGGAAGACCCGGCCACCCTCGCCGCCCGCTTCAGCGACCTGGCGCCACCGCTCAACGCCAGGCAAGCGCATCTGGAAGCGTCCCGATGCCTGTATTGCTACGACGCCCCATGCGTAAACGCTTGCCCGAGCGAAATCGATATTCCTTCGTTCATTCGCAACATCCACCAGGACAACGTCCAAGGCGCGGCCCAGAAAATCCTCTCGGCCAACATCCTCGGCGGCAGTTGCGCCCGGGTCTGCCCCACAGAGGTCCTGTGCCAGCAAGCCTGCGTGCGCAACAACGCCCACGAATGCGCGCCGGTGTTGATTGGCTCGCTGCAACGCTACGCGGTGGACAACGCCCGCTTCAGTGAACACCCGTTCAAACGGGCTGCCGCCACCGGCAAGCGCATCGCCGTGGTCGGTGCCGGCCCGGCGGGCCTGTCCTGCGCTCACCGCAGTGCGATGCACGGCCATGACGTGGTGATTTTCGAGGCTCGGGACAAAGCCGGTGGCCTCAACGAATACGGGATCGCCAAGTACAAGCTGGTGGACGATTACGCCCAGCGCGAGCTGGACTTCCTGCTGGAGATCGGCGGCATCGAAATCCGCCACGGCCAGAAGCTGGGGGAAAACCTCAGCCTGAGCGACTTGCACCAACAGTTCGATGCGGTGTTCCTCGGCCTCGGCCTGGCCGCCAGCAAACAATTGGGCCTGAGCGATGAGCAAGCGCCGGGGCTGCTGGCCGCCACCGAGTACATCCGTGAACTGCGCCAGGCCGACGACCTCAGCCAGTTGCCGCTGGCCGATCGTTGCATCGTGCTCGGAGCCGGCAACACCGCCATCGACATGGCCGTGCAGATGGCTCGCCTCGGCGCCCGGGACGTCAGCCTGGTCTACCGTCGTGGCCTTGAAGACATGGGGGCCACCTTGCATGAGCAAGACATCGCCAAGGCCAATCAGGTACGTCTGCTGACCTGGGCCCAACCGCAACAGGTATTGCTCGACGACGCCGGGCATGTGCGGGGCATGCGCTTTTCCCGTACCCATCTTGAAAACGGTCGACTGGTCATCGGTGCCGAGACCTTCGACCTGGCCGCCGACGCCGTTTTCAAAGCCATCGGCCAAGCCTTCGATGACAACGCGCTGGTGGACCCACTGGCCCGGGAACTCAAGCGCCAGGACGGGCGGATCCTGGTGGACGAACACCTGCGCACCAGCATTCCCGATGTCTATGCCGGCGGCGATTGCACCAGCCTGGACCAGGACCTCACCGTGCAGGCGGTGCAGCACGGTAAACTCGCCGCCGAGGCGATCAACGCTCAACTGATGTTCAACGTGGAGGCTGCGTAAATGGCCGATCTGTCGATTGTCTTCGCCGGCATCAAAGCCCCCAACCCGTTCTGGCTGGCCTCCGCGCCGCCCACCGACAAGGCCTACAACGTCGTCCGCGCCTTCAAGGCCGGCTGGGGTGGCGTGGTCTGGAAAACCCTCGGTGAGGATCCGGCAGCCGTGAATGTGTCCTCGCGTTATTCGGCCCACTACGGTGCCAATCGCGAGGTCTTGGGCATCAACAACATCGAGCTGATCACCGACCGTTCCCTGGAGATCAACCTGCGGGAAATCACCCAGGTGAAAAAGGACTGGCCGGACCGGGCCTTGATCGTGTCGCTGATGGTGCCCTGTGTCGAAGCCTCCTGGAAAAACATCCTGCCCCTGGTGGAAGCCACCGGCGCCGATGGCATCGAGCTGAACTTCGGCTGCCCCCACGGCATGCCGGAACGGGGCATGGGCGCGGCGGTCGGCCAAGTGCCGGAGTACGTCGAACAGGTGACCCGCTGGTGCAAGACCTATTGCTCGTTGCCGGTGATCGTCAAGCTCACGCCGAACATCACCGACATCCGCGTCGCCGCCCGGGCCGCCCATCGCGGTGGCGCGGACGCGGTGTCGCTGATCAACACCATCAACTCCATCACCAGCGTCGACCTGGAGCGCATGGTCGCCCTGCCCAGCGTCGGCAGCCAGAGCACCCATGGCGGTTACTGCGGTTCGGCGGTCAAGCCCATCGCGCTGAACATGGTCGCCGAAATCGCTCGCGACCCGCAGACCCAGGGCTTGCCGATCTGCGGCATCGGCGGCATCGGCAGTTGGCGCGACGCGGCGGAATTCATCGCCCTGGGCAGCGGCGCGGTGCAGGTGTGCACGGCGGCGATGCTGCACGGTTTTCGCATCGTGGACGAGATGAAGGACGGCCTGTCGCGGTGGATGGACGAGCACGGCCACGCCAACCTCCAGGCGTTCTCCGGTCGCGCGGTGGGCAACACCACCGATTGGAAATACCTGGACATCAACTACCAGGTCATCGCCAGGATCGACCCGGAAGCCTGCATCGGATGCGGTCGCTGCCACATCGCCTGCGAAGACACCTCACACCAGGCCATTGCCAGCCTCAAGCAGGCGGACGGCACGCGTAAATATGAAGTGATTGATGAGGAATGCGTGGGCTGCAACCTGTGCCAGATCACCTGCCCGGTGCAGGATTGCATCGAGATGGTGCCGGTGGAAACGGGCAAGCCATTTCTGGACTGGGACCATGATCCGCGTAATCCCTATCATGTAGCCGTTTGAGAGCTGCGGTGCCTGGACTGGCGCCATCGCGAGCAGGCTCGCTCCCACAGGGGATCGCATTTCCAATGTGGGAGCGAGCCTGCGCGCGATGGCATCATCAGCCCTACCACAACACTAAGGCTCCAACCCGATCCCCCGCAAAATCACCCCGGTCACCGTCTGCACTGCCCGTTCGAATTGCATGTCGGACAGCGGCTGGTGGTCATTGAGAATATTGATCTGGTGGTCGAAGTCGGCGTAGTGCTGGGTCGAAGCCCAGATCATGTAGAGCAGGCTCGAGGGCTCCACCGGGAGGATGCGTTTGTCCTCCACCCACTGGCGGATCTTTGCTTCCTTCATCTTGGCCCATTCATAGAGGCTGGCGTCCAGCGCCTGGCCCAGGGTCGGGGCACCATGGATGATTTCGTTGGCCCAGACCTTGGAGCCATAGGGTCGGCTGCGGGAGTGGTTCATCTTGGCGCGGATGTAGCTGCTGAGCACCACCCGCGGGTCGTCGAACATTTCGAAGCACAAGGCATCCTGTTTCCACACCTCCAGCAGATCGAACAGCACGGCGCTGTACAGTTCGCTTTTGGTGCTGAAGTAGTAATGCAGGTTGGAACGCGGCAATTGCACTTCGGCGGCGATGTCGGCCATGGCGGTGCTGCCGAAGCCTTTCTCGGCAAAGACCTTCTCGGCGGCCAACAGGATTTTCTCAACGTTACTGCGACGAATCTCGATCTTGTGATTGCCCATGAGGGCTCCCTGGCAACAGCGTTGCTCAAGACTAGCATCCGCCCACTGTTGAAAACACTGGGGGCTCGTTCCCCATTTGACCGTGCATGTTCAGGCGGATGTACACAATGCCCCTGTGGCGAGGGAACTTGCTCCCTCGCCACAGGGGGTGGTGGTGAGTCGGCTAGCGTTTCCCTAAATCCCCTCGCCACAAGAGACCGCACCGTCAATTAGATCGCGGGCATTCGACTAATGTCTTAGACCAGTCATCGCACAACCAATCACCCTACCCACTATCCTCAAACCACAGATCTGCCCCGGCGCTACGCCTGCGATCTTGACCTCGCCCAGCAACAGCCATTGAAACGCCTCATCTTGAAGCACAGCCGAGTTGGACAATTCCGATAATGGCCAGTTGACAATGAGCAGCCGCTTCCAAATAATCCCCCCATGTTGTACGACGACGTATGACAAGAATAAAAAAAACAAAAAAGTAGGAGCGTCATAGTGAGCACACGTGTCCGTTTTTCGCCCGATCACCGTCCAAACCGCCGTACCCTTCTCAACGCCAGCCCCGCCCTGGTCCTGCTCGGTTGCAGCAGCCTCGCCGCGTTTCTGCCAACGGCCGCCAGTGCCGAAGGCTTCGTCGATGATGCCAAGGCCACGCTGAACCTGCGCAACGCCTATTTCAACCGCAACTTCACCAACCCGAACAACGCCCAGGGCAAGGCCGAGGAATGGACCCAGAGTTTCATCCTCGACGCCAAGTCCGGTTTCACCCAGGGCCCGGTGGGGTTCGGCATGGACGTGTTGGGCCTGTACTCGATCAAGCTCGATGGCGGTAAAGGCACCGCCGGCACCCAGCTGCTGCCGGTGCATGACGACGGTCGTCCGGCCGACGACTTCGGCCGTTTGGGCGTGGCCCTGAAGGCCAAGGTGTCGAAGACCGAATTGAAGGTCGGTGAATGGATGCCGGTGCTGCCGATCTTGCGTTCCGACGACGGCCGCTCCCTGCCGCAAACCTTCCGCGGCGGCCAGGTGACCTCCACCGAGATCAGCGGCCTGAGCCTCTACGGCGGTCAGTTCCGCGGCAACAGCCCGCGCAACGATGCGAGCATGGAAGACATGTTCATGAACGGCCGCCCGGCCTTCACCTCCGACCGCTTCAACTTCGGCGGCGGCGAATATGCCTTCAACGACAAACGCACCCAGGTCGGCGTCTGGTACGCGGAACTGAGCGACATCTACCAGCAACAGTATTTCAACCTGACCCACAGCCAGCCCATCGGCGACTGGACCCTGGGCGCCAACCTCGGTTACTTCACCGGCAAGGAAAACGGCAGTGCCCTGGCCGGCGACCTGGACAACAAAACCGCGTTCGCCATGCTCTCGGCCAAGTACGGTGGCAACACCTTCTACGTCGGCCTGCAGAAACTCAGCGGCGACGATGCCTGGATGCGCGTCAACGGCACCAGCGGCGGCACCCTGGCCAACGACAGCTATAACTCCAGCTACGACAACGCCAAGGAAAAATCCTGGCAACTGCGCCACGACTTCAACTTCGCCGCCGTCGGCGTGCCGGGCCTGACGTTGATGAACCGCTACATCAGCGGTGACAACGTGCACACCGCCACGGTGGACGATGGCAAGGAATGGGGTCGCGAGACCGAACTGGCCTACACCGTGCAGAGCGGCGCGTTGAAGAGCCTCAACGTGAAATGGCGTAACTCGACGATGCGCCGGGACTTCAGCACCAACGAGTTCGATGAGAACCGTATTTTCATCAGCTACCCGATCAGTTTGTTGTAAGGCGGTTGGGTGAGTCTGCTGGTGAGGGAGCTGCTGGGTCGGCGCCTTCGCGAGCAGACTCGCCCCCACAAGGAAAGGTCACCCTTTGCCCGCGGTCATATGGCCTATACAACGGATATCACTCATTGTTTGCTCAGGTAATGCCATGACTACGACACCGATTCGCCACCCCCTCAATCGCCTGCTGCTGACCGGCGCCGCCGGCGGCCTGGGCAAAGTCCTGCGCGAGCGCCTCAAGCCTTTCGCCCGTCATATCCGGCTTTCGGACATCGCCAACATGGCCCCGGCCATCGATGAAAGCGAAGAAGTGGTGCCGTGCGACCTGTCTGATAAGCACGCCGTGCACCAACTGGTGGAAGGTGTCGATGCCATCCTGCACTTCGGGGGTGTTTCGGTGGAGCGCCCGTTCGAAGAAATCCTGGGCGCCAACATCAGTGGCGTGTTCCACATCTATGAAGCCGCCCGCAAGCACGGTGTCAAGCGGGTGATCTTCGCCAGTTCCAACCACGTCATCGGCTTCTACAAGCAGGACGAGGCCCTCGACGCCCTCTCCCCGCGTCGCCCGGATGGCTACTACGGCCTGTCCAAGTCCTACGGCGAAGACGTCGCCAGTTTCTACTTCGATCGCTACGGCATCGAGACCGTGAGCATCCGCATCGGTTCGTCGTTCGCCGAGCCACAGAACCGCCGGATGATGAGCACCTGGCTGAGTTTCGACGACCTCACTCAACTGATCGAATGCTCGCTCTACACGCCAAAGGTCGGCCACACCGTGGTCTACGGCGTGTCCGCCAACCGCGACGTCTGGTGGGACAACATCCACGCCGCGCACCTGGGTTACCAACCCAAGGACACTTCCGAGATTTTCCGCGACAAGATCGAAGCCCAGCCAATGCCGGCCGCCGATGACCCGGCCAGGATCTACCAGGGCGGTGCGTTCGTCGCAGCCGGCCCGTTCGACGACTGATTGGCCTGTTTCCATGGGATACGAACGTACAAAGGAATCACCATGCAAGCCGAATTGATTGTCGATGCGCGCAACGCCGTCGGGGAGAGCCCGGTATGGGTCCCCGAGGAAAACGCCCTGTATTGGGTGAACATCCCCAGCGGCGGCCTGCAACGCTGGAATGCCAGCAGCGGAAAAGTCCAAGGCTGGGAAGCTCCCGAAATGCTTGCCTGCATTGCCCGTCACCAGGACGGCGGCTGGGTCGCGGGCATGGAAAGCGGTTTCTTCCGCCTGCATCCCCATGACGACGGCAGCCTGGACAGCGAACTCTGTGCGAGCGTCGAGCACAGCCGCGTCGACATGCGCCTCAACGATGGCCGTTGCGACCGCCAGGGCCGCTTCTGGGCCGGCAGCATGGTGCTGAACATGGCCGCCAACGTCGATGAAGGCCGGATGTACCGGTATGAAGCCGGGCAGCGCAGCCCGGTCGAGGCGCAACTGAGCGGTTTCATCGTGCCCAATGGCCTGGGCTTCAGCCCGGATGGGCGGACAATGTACCTCTCCGACTCACACCCGTTGATCCAGCAGATCTGGGCTTTCGATTACGACATCGACAGTGGTACGCCGTCCAACCGGCGTCTGTTCGTCGACATGCTGCCCCTGGCCGGTCGCCCGGACGGCGCGGCGGTAGACGCCGATGGTTGCTACTGGATCTGCGCCAACGACGCCGGCCTGATCCACCGTTTTACCCCGGATGGCCGACTGGATCGTTCGCTGGCCGTACCGGTGAAGAAACCGACGATGTGCGCCTTTGGCGGCAGCCGTCTGGACACCCTGTTCGTCACCTCAATCCGCCCCGGCGATGACAACGACCCGCAATCCCTGGCCGGTGGCGTGTTCGCCCTTCACCCCGGCGTCAAGGGTCTGGCTGAACCTGCCTTCGGAGGACGGAAACACTCCGCGAACTGATCTGCTTTGCCGCTTCACATCGATAGACATAAAAACAACAACACTGGAGATTGAACATGAATTTCAAACGCACACTTTTGATCGCCGCTTTGCCCCTGGCCTTCCTGGCGCAGGCGGCTCATGCCCTCGATATCAAGATCGCCGACATCCACCCCAAAGGCTACCCGACCGTGGTCGCCGAGGAGTCCATGGGTAAAACCCTGGAAAAGGAGAGCAACGGCGAGCTGAAGTTCAAGTATTTCCCAGGTGGCGTACTGGGTTCTGAAAAAGAAGTCATCGAACAGATGCAAGCCGGCGCGATCCAGATGTCTCGCGTGAGTTTGGGCATCGTCGGCCCTGTGGTGCCGGACGTGAACGTCTTCAACATGCCGTTCATCTTCCGCGACCAGGCGCACATGCGCGCCGTCATCGACGGTGAAGTGGGCGATGCGATCCTCGACCGGATCACCAACTCCGAGTTTGGACTGGTGGCCCTGGCCTGGATGGACGGCGGCACGCGCAACCTCTACACCAAGAAACCGGTGCGCAAGCTCGAAGACCTCAAGGGCATGAAGATTCGTGTCCAGGGCAACCCGATGTTCATCGACACCATCAATGCCATGGGCGGCAACGGCATCGCCATGGACACCGGCGAGATCTTCAGCGCCCTGCAGACCGGCGTGATAGATGGCGCGGAAAACAACCCGCCGACCATGCTCGAACATAACCACTACCAGAACGCCAAGTTCTATAGTCTGACCGGTCACCTGATCCTGCCCGAGCCGATCGTGATGTCGAAAATCACCTGGAACAAGCTCACGCCGCAGCAACAGGACATGGTGAAAAAAGCCGCCAAGGCGGCCCAGGCCGAAGAGCGCGAGCTGTGGGACAAGAAGTCCGCCGCCAGTGAAGAAAAACTCAAGGCAGCTGGCGTCGAGTTCATCACCGTCGACAAGAAACCTTTCTACGACGCCACCGCACCGATCCGGGCCAAATACGGCGCGCCATATGCCGATCTGATCAAGCGTATCGAAGCGGTCCAGTAACCCCTCTCGATCTGTACTCATGAAAAGGCTGGGCGCGCCTGCGGTTAAAAGGCGCGCCCGGTTACGGTGGAACCCGATGAAGAATTCACTGCTGCGTATCAACGACACGATTTACATGACTTGCATCTGGGTGGCCGGCCTTTCTGTCCTTGCCGTTGCGCTGATGATTCCGTGGGGGGTGTTTGCCCGCTACGTACTCGGTACCGGTTCAAGCTGGCCAGAGCCCACCGCCATCCTGCTGATGATCGTATTTACCTTCATCGGTGCCGCCGCCAGCTACCGCTCCGGCTCGCACATGGCCGTGGACATGGTCACCAGCCGGCTGCCCCCGCGCTGGCAAACCCTGGCTTCGGTTTTCACCCAGCTCTTGATGGCTGCGGTGTGCATTTTCATGACCATCTGGGGCACCAAGCTGTGCATGACCACCTGGAATCAATTCATGAGCGCCATCCCCACCCTGCGCGTCGGCATCACCTACATGCCGATCCCGATCGGCGGTTTCCTGACCCTGATTTTCGTCCTGGAAAAACTCTTGCTAGGTGATCAAAGCCAGCGTCGGGTCGTGCAGTTCGACCTGGTTGAAGAAAACGAAGGTGCCGCTTAATGGACGCTCTGATTCTGCTGGGCAGTTTTTTGTTGTTGATCCTGATCGGCATGCCGGTCGCCTACGCGCTGGGCGCTGCCGCCCTGATCGGTGCGTGGTGGATCGATATTCCGTTCCAGGCCATGATGATTCAGATAACGGGCGGCGTGAACAAGTTCTCGTTGTTGGCCATCCCCTTCTTCGTTCTGGCCGGTGCGATCATGGCCGAGGGGGGCATGTCCCGCCGCCTGGTGGCATTCGCCAGCGTGTTGGTAGGCTTCGTGCGCGGTGGTCTGTCATTGGTCAACCTCGTGGCCTCGAGTTTTTTTGGCGCGATCTCCGGTTCCTCGGTAGCCGATACCGCTTCGGTCGGTTCGGTGCTGATCCCGGAAATGGAACGCCGCGGCTATCCGCGTGAGTTCGCCACCGCTGTCACCGTCAGTGGTTCGGTGCAAGCGCTGCTCACGCCGCCAAGCCACAACGCGGTGCTGTACTCCCTCGCCGCTGGCGGCACCGTTTCCATCGGATCGCTGTTCATGGCGGGCATCGTCCCCGGCATCATGATGAACCTCTGCTTGATGGCGCTGTGTCTGGTCTTTGCGAGGAAGCGCAATTACCCCAAGGGCGAGGTGATTCCGCTCAAGCAAGCGTTGAAGATCTGCAAGGAAGCCATGTGGGGCATGATGACCCTGTTCATCATCCTCGGCGGCATTCTCTCGGGCGTTTTCACCGCCACCGAATCGGCCGCCATTGCGGTGGTGTGGGCATTCTTCGTGACCATGTGCATCTATCGCGACTACAAGTGGAGCGAGTTGCCGAAACTGATGCACCGTACGGTACGCACCATCTCCATCGTGATGATCCTGATCGGCTTCGCCGCCAGCTTCGGCTACATCATGACGCTGATGGAAATCCCGGCAAAGATCACCACTGCGTTCCTGACGCTGTCGGACAACCGCTACGTGATCCTGATGTGCATCAACGTGATGTTGCTGCTGCTGGGCACCGTGATGGACATGGCGCCGCTGATCCTGATCCTGACGCCGATCCTGATGCCGGTGATCGTGGGCATTGGTGTGGACCCGGTGCAGTTCGGCATGATCATGCTGGTGAACCTGGGGATCGGCCTGATTACCCCACCGGTGGGCGCAGTGCTGTTCGTCGGCTCGGCCATTGGCAAGGTCAGTATCGAAAGCACCGTCAAGGCCCTGCTGCCGTTCTACGCCATGTTGTTCCTGGTGCTGCTGCTGGTGACTTACGTCCCGGCCATTTCGCTCTGGTTGCCGCATCTGGTGTTGTAACTCGAAGCACATCCCCTTTGCGGCGAGGGATTCATTCCCTCGCCGCAACAGCGTTCACATAGAAACCCTTGCACCGCCCTCCTACCCTGCAGACAACGCCCACATGACTTCCCTCCTGCACCTAGAAGACGAACTCACCCACCTTACCCTGGCGCCTCACCTGGGTGCCAGCCTGGTCAGTTGGACCTTGCGCAGCAACGGCCAGCCTCTGCTGCGCCCGCCCGCACCCCAGGCCCTGGAAAACCGCCTGCCCGGCAAGCTCGGCTGTTTTCCATTGATCCCCTGGTCGAACCGGATCGCCAAAGGCGGCTTCGATTGTCCCGGCGGCTGGCTGGCATTGGAGACCAACAGCCCCAACGATCCGTTTCCGATCCATGGCAGCGCCTGGCAGCAACCGTGGCAGGTGATCGAACAGGGCCCTCAGGAGGCGTTGCTGCAACTGCACAGCCAATACCCATTCGCCTATTGCGCCAGCCTGCGCATCCGCCTGGACGGCGGCCAGTTGCACTTCGCAATGCATATCACGCACATGGCCGAACAGCCGGCCTGGCATGGGTTGGGCTTGCATCCCTACTTTCCCCGGACCCTCAATACCCGCCTGCAAACCCGCGCCACCGACGTCTGGCTATGCGACGCCACGAAGCTGCCGACGGAACTGAGTGCCGTCCCCGCGCACTGGAACTTCCAACAGCCTCGCGTGCTGCCGGATACCCTCGTGGACAATGGTTTCGGCGGTTGGGACGGACACTGCCTGATCGAGCAGCCCGACCTGGGCTATGCATTGGAATGCCAGGCCAGCGGCTGCGATTACTTCCTGCTGTACTGCCCCGTGGGCCTGGATTTCTTTTGCATCGAACCGGTCAGCCACCCGGTCAACGCCCACCACCTGCCGGGACGGCCGGGGTTGCGTTTGCTGGAGCAAGGGCAATCGGTAGCGATGGAGTTTTCGATGCGGTGCCGGTTGTTGTGACCACAACCTGTGGCGAGGGGATTTATCCCCTCGCCACAAAAGCATCACAAGCTACAGGGTGTAAGTACGCTACGCCCGCACGAGCATATACACCGCCACCCCCAGACACACCCCGGCAAACCCCACCTGTAACACCCGGGCCGGGATCCGGGACGCCAGCCGCCGGCCCAGCACCATGCCAACAATACTGGCCACGATGAACACCGCCCCGACCTGATCGATACGCACCCCCGCATGCAAGGCCCCTGCCACGCCGATCAGCGAAATCAGGCTGATGACCATCAGCGAGGTTGCGACGATCCCGCGCATCTGCACGTCGGTCAGTTGCTTGAATGCCGGCACGATCAGGAAACCACCGCCCACGCCCAGCAGGCCGGACACCACCCCGGTCACCGCACCGAGCGTCGCCAGCGTGGCAGTGCAGCGCGGGGTCCAGGCCAGGCGTCCGGTCTGGCGGTCGAGCATGCAGTTTTTCTGACCCCAACTGGCGGCGCCATGATCGCTGGGTGCCACTTGCGGCGTTTCACGACGCAACATGCGCGCCGCCACCAGCACCATCAGCAGGCTGAACAGCATCATCAGGATTTTTTCCGAAAGCTGGTGGGCAAGGTAGATGCCCAGCGGCGAAAACACCGCGCCCAGCAGTGCGATCAGCAACGCCGCGCGATAGCGCACCAGGCCATGGCGCAAGCCATCGATGGCGCCCACCGCCGCCGCACTGCCCACGGCGAACAACGCCACGGGCGCGGCCTGAGTCATGGTCAAACCCAGCCCCAGTACCAACGCCGGAACCGCGAGGATGCCGCCCCCGGCCCCGGTCAATCCCAGGACCAGGCCCATGACCACGCCGAAAAAACTTGCCAGCAACATAAGATTCTCTCAAACAGCGCACACCTGTTGGCAGGTGCGATCGCATTTGCAGGACGCCTTGGCCCTCACTAAGCTGCGGACCATATGTTGCTAACCTTACGTGTTGCAACCGGTTCCTTCCGCACAGGTTAGTCGTCATGCCCGCGCAGATCCAAAGCTTCCTCGACCCCGCTTCAAAGACCTACACCCATGTCGTTTATGAGCAGGACGCCGGGCAATGCGCGGTGGTCGATCCGGTGCTCGACTACGACCCGGCCTCGGGGCGCAGCGGCACCACGCAGGCCGACCGGGTGATCGCGTTCGTGCGGGAACACCGGTTGACCGTGCAATGGTTGCTGGAAACCCACGCCCACGCCGATCACCTCTCCGCCGCGCCTTACCTGCGACGGGAACTGGGTGGCAAGATCGCCATCGGCGAATCCATCGGCCAGGTCCAGAACGTGTTCAAGGCGCTGTTCAACCTCGAAGCGCAGTTTGCCGTGGATGGTTCGCAGTTCGATCATCTGTTCGGCCCCGATGAAACATTCTTCATCGGCAACCTCAAGGCCACTGCGCTGCACGTGCCCGGTCATACCCCGGCGGACATGGCCTACCTGATCGACGACGAGGTGATCCTGGTGGGTGATACGCTGTTCATGCCCGATGTCGGCAGTGCCCGTTGTGACTTCCCGGGCGGCAACGCCCACCAGCTCTACGCCTCGATCCACAAGCTGTTGGCCTTCCCCGCCGGCGTGCGGTTATATGTGTGTCATGACTACCCGCCGGAGCATCGCGAGCCCCGCTGCATGAGCACCGTGGGCGAACAGCGCCGGCACAATATCCACGTTCACGATGGCATCGACGAAGCCACCTTCGTCGCCATGCGCACCCAGCGCGACGCCACGCTGGGCATGCCGACGCTGCTGTTGCCGGCGATCCAGGTCAATGTGCGGGCAGGCAAACTGCCGCCGGCCGAGGCCAATGGCGTGACCTATCTGAAGATTCCGCTCAACCAGCTTTGAGAAAGCCTGTGAGAGCTGTAGTCGGTTCGCACTTCACTGACGCGGACCACCCTTGTGGGAGCGGGCTTGCTCGCGAAGGCGGTGTATCAGTCGACGTTGATGTCGCCTGATACACCGCCTTCGCGAGCAAGCCCGCTCCCACATTGGGTCGGCGGTGACGCGGTATTGAGGTTCAGGTACCCAACGTCAACCCATTGGCCGGCAACGGCAGCGCGGTCTTGTAGCGCACCTGCTTGAGCGCGAAGCTGGAGCGGATATTCGCCACGCCCGGGACCTTGGTCAGGAAGTCCATCATGAACCGCTCCAGGGACTGGATCGTGGGTACCAGTACGCGGATCAGGTAATCCGGATCGCCCGCCATCAAGTAGCACTCCATCACTTCGGGCCGGTCGGAAATCGCCTCTTCAAAATGCTGCAGTGCCTCCTCCACCTGCTTCTCCAGGCTGACGTGGATGAACACATTGACATGCAGGCCCAGCAGGTCGGCATCCAGCAGCGTGACCTGCTCGCGGATCACCCCCAGCTCCTCCATGGCCCGTACGCGGTTGAAGCACGGCGTTGGCGAAAGATTGACCGAACGGGCGAGATCGGCGTTGGTGATGCGGGCGTTTTCCTGAAGGCTGTTCAGAATGCCGATGTCGGTGCGATCCAGTTTGCGCATGAGACAGATATTCCTGATTTTTATCGTTGTGCAGATTTTTTATCTGCAAATAGTCCGAACAGCAAGCCAACAGAGAAAAATATTCTTCGCCGTCGAGCCTATGATTGTTGTAGGACAATTCTTCTTATCCAGGAGATTTGTCAGCTAGCGCGCCCACTACAAGAAATTCACAAGATCGAGCGTAGAAAGCCATGAACCCAGCGTACGAACCGCTACGCCTGCACGTCCCCGAACCTTCGGGCCGTCCCGGCTGCAAGACCGACTTCTCCTACCTGCATCTGAGCGACGCGGGCACGGTGCGCAAACCCTCCATCGATGTTGAACCGTCCGATACCGCCGACCTGGCCCGGAGCCTGATCCGCGTGCTCGACGACCAAGGCAATGCCCACGGCCCATGGGCCGAAGACGTGCCTCTCGACATCCTGAAAAAGGGCATGCGCGCCATGCTCAAGACGCGGATCTACGACAACCGCATGGTGGTCGCCCAACGCCAGAAAAAGATGTCGTTCTACATGCAGAGCCTCGGCGAGGAAGCCATCGGCAGCGGCCAGGCCCTGGCGCTGAACATCGACGACATGTGCTTCCCGACCTATCGCCAGCAAAGCATCCTGATGGCCCGTGACGTACCGCTGGTGGACATGATCTGCCAACTGCTGTCCAACGAGCGGGACCCGCTCAAGGGCCGCCAGTTGCCGATCATGTATTCGGTCAAGGACGCCGGCTTCTTCACCATCTCCGGCAACCTCGCCACGCAGTTCATCCAGGGCGTGGGTTGGGGCATGGCCTCGGCGATCAAGGGCGACACCAAGATCGCCTCGGCCTGGATCGGTGACGGTGCCACCGCTGAATCGGACTTCCACACTGCCCTCACCTTCGCCCACGTCTACCGGGCACCGGTGATCCTCAACGTGGTCAACAACCAATGGGCAATCTCCACCTTCCAGGCCATCGCCGGCGGTGAAGCCACCACCTTCGCCGGACGCGGTGTCGGTTGTGGCATCGCCTCGCTGCGGGTCGATGGCAACGACTTCATGGCCGTCTATGCCGCCTCGCGCTGGGCCGCCGAACGCGCCCGACGCAACTGCGGCCCGGCGCTGATCGAATGGGTCACCTACCGCGCCGGCCCGCACTCCACCTCTGACGATCCGTCCAAATACCGCCCCGCCGATGACTGGAGCCACTTCCCGCTGGGCGATCCGATTGTCCGCCTCAAGCAGCACATGATTCGTATCGGCCAGTGGTCGGAGGAAGAACATGCTGCCGTCACCGCCGAGCTCGAAGCCGAGGTGATCGCCGCGCAGAAGGAAGCCGAGCAGTACGGCACCCTCGCTGGCGGGCAGATTCCAAGCGCCGCGACCATGTTCGAAGACGTCTACAAAGAGATGCCGGAGCACTTGAAGCGCCAGCGTCAGCAGTTGGGAGTCTGACATGAACGATCACAACACCAATATTGCGCTGGATACCGCCATGACCACTACCACCATGACCATGATCCAGGCCCTGCGCTCGGCCATGGACGTGATGCTCGAACGTGACGACAACGTCGTGGTGTTCGGCCAGGACGTGGGCTACTTCGGCGGCGTGTTCCGCTGCACCGAAGGCCTGCAGAACAAGTACGGCACCTCGCGGGTGTTCGACGCGCCGATCTCCGAAAGTGGCATCGTCGGCGTGGCGGTGGGCATGGGCGCCTACGGGCTGCGACCGGTGGCCGAGATCCAGTTCGCCGACTACGTCTACCCGGCCTCGGACCAGATCATTTCCGAGGCGGCCCGCCTGCGCTATCGCTCGGCCGGCGAGTTCACCGCGCCAATGACCCTGCGCATGCCCTGCGGCGGCGGCATCTACGGCGGCCAGACCCACAGCCAGAGCATCGAAGCGATGTTCACCCAGGTCTGCGGCCTGCGCACCGTGATGCCCTCCAACCCGTACGACGCCAAGGGCCTGCTGATTGCCTCCATCGAGAACGATGACCCAGTGATCTTCCTCGAACCCAAGCGCCTGTATAACGGCCCGTTCGACGGCCACCACGACCGCCCGGTGACGCCATGGTCGAAACACCCGACGGCCCAGGTCCCCGACGGCTACTACACGGTGCCGCTGGATGTCGCCGCCATCACCCGTCCAGGCAAGGACGTGACCATCCTCACCTACGGCACCACGGTTTATGTGTCCCAGGCCGCCGCCGAGGAAACCGGCATCGATGCCGAGGTCATCGACCTGCGCAGCCTGTGGCCGCTGGATCTGGACACCATCGTCAAGTCGGTGAAGAAGACCGGCCGTTGCGTGATCGTCCACGAAGCCACCCGCACCTGCGGCTTCGGCGCCGAACTGGTGTCGCTGGTCCAGGAACACTGCTTCCATCACCTGGAAGCGCCTATCGAACGCGTCACCGGCTGGGACACGCCCTACCCGCATGCGCAGGAGTGGGCGTATTTCCCAGGGCCGTCCCGTGTGGGCGCGGCGTTGAAACGGGTCATGGAGGTCTGAATGGGCACGCACGTTATCAAGATGCCGGACATCGGCGAAGGCATCGCGGAAGTAGAACTGGCGGCATGGCACGTCAAGGTCGGTGACCTGGTGACCGAGGATCAGGTCCTGGCCGACGTCATGACCGACAAGGCCATGGTGGACATCCCTTCGCCCGTGCATGGCCGGGTCATCGCTCTCGGCGGTGAGCCGGGTGAAGTCATGGCGGTGGGCAGCGAACTGATCCGTATTGAAGTGGAAGGTGCTGGCAACCTGAAGGAGTCGGCACAGGCGCCGGCTGCGGCGCCAGCCGCCGAGCCCGCGCCGCCCAAAGCACCTGAGCCTGTGACGCAAAAGCCTGTCGCCGCGCAATGCCCGGCCCGGCAACCCCAGACCCCGGTGGCCCGCGATCCCGAGGAGCGCCCACTGGCCTCGCCGGCTGTGCGCAAGCACGCACTGGACCTGGGCATCCAACTGCGTCTGGTCCAGGGCAGCGGCCCTGCCGGCCGGGTCCTGCACGAAGACCTGGAAGCTTATCTGGCCCAAGGGCCTTCGACGCCGGCCAAGGGCGGCTCAGGCTACGCCGAGCGCCACGACGAGCAGCAGATCCCGGTGATCGGCATGCGGCGCAAGATCGCCCAGCGCATGCAGGAAGCCACCCAGCGCGCCGCCCACTTCAGCTATGTTGAGGAGATCGACGTCACCGC
The DNA here is from genome assembly GCF_007828255.1 of Pseudomonas sp. SJZ078. Classification (NCBI taxonomy): domain Bacteria; kingdom Pseudomonadati; phylum Pseudomonadota; class Gammaproteobacteria; order Pseudomonadales; family Pseudomonadaceae; genus Pseudomonas; species Pseudomonas sp. SJZ078. The sequence continues at coordinate 117,651 of NZ_VIUG01000005.1, forward strand.
CCTCGAAGAGCTGCGGGTTCACCTGAATGAAAAACACGGCGCCAGCCGTGGCAAGTTGACCTTGCTGCCGTTCCTGATGCGGGCGCTGGTGGTGGCTTTGCGGGACTTCCCACAGATGAACGCGCGCTATGACGACGAAGCCCAGGTCATCACCCGCTCCGGTGCGGTGCATATCGGCGTTGCCACCCAGAGCGACGTCGGCCTGATGGTGCCGGTGGTGCGCCACGCTGAGGCCCGCAGCCTGTGGGACAGCGCGGCGGAAATCTCGCGCCTGGCCACGGCGGCCCGCAATGGCAAGGCCAGCCGTGACGAACTGTCCGGCTCGACCATCACCCTGACCAGCCTCGGCGCGTTGGGCGGGATCGTCAGCACACCGGTGCTGAACCTGCCGGAAGTGGCGATCGTCGGCGTGAACAGAATCGTCGAGCGGCCTGTGGTGATCAAGGGCCAAGTGGTGATCCGCAAGATGATGAACCTCTCCAGCTCATTCGATCACCGGGTGGTCGACGGCATGGACGCTGCGCAATTCATCCAGGCCCTGCGCGGCCTGCTCGAACAACCCGCCACCTTGTTTGTGGACTGATACCAGGAGCAGGCATGCAACAGACTTTGAACACCACCCTGCTGATCATTGGCGGAGGCCCTGGCGGTTACGTCGCGGCGATCCGCGCCGGCCAGCTGGGCATCCCGACCATTCTCGTGGAAGGCCAGGCGCTGGGCGGGACGTGCCTGAACATAGGCTGCATTCCGTCCAAGGCACTGATCCATGTGGCCGAGCAATTTCATCAGGCACAACTCCATAGCCAGGGCTCGGCCCTGGGTATCAGCGTGTCGGCGCCGGTGCTGGACATCGGCAAGAGCGTGGAATGGAAGAACGGTATCGTCGATCGCCTGACCACCGGCGTGGCCACACTGCTGAAGAAGCACAAGGTCCAGGTCATTCACGGCTGGGCCAAGGTCATCGACGGCAAGACCGTCGAGATTGGCGATAGCCGCATCCAGTGCGAACACCTGCTGCTGGCGACCGGCTCGAAAAGCGTCGACCTGCCGATGCTGCCAGTGGGCGGGCCGATCATTTCCTCCACCGAAGCCCTCGCCCCCACTTCGGTGCCCAAGCACCTGGTGGTGGTCGGCGGCGGCTACATCGGCCTGGAGTTGGGCATCGCCTACCGCAAGCTTGGCGCCGAGGTCAGCGTGGTCGAAGCCCAGGAACGGATCCTGCCGGCCTACGATGGCGAACTGACCCAACCGGTGCACGAGACGCTCAAACAGTTGGGGGTGAAGCTCTACCTCAAGCACAGCGTCGAAGGGTTCGATGCCCAGGCCAGAACCTTGCAAGTGCGCGACCCCGCTGGCGACACGCTGAACCTGACCACCGACCGAGTGTTGGTGGCGGTCGGGCGCAAGCCCAATAGCCAAGGCTGGAATCTCGAAGCGTTGGACTTGGCGATGAACGGTGCGGCGGTGAAAATCGACCACCGCTGCCAGACCAGCATGCGCAACGTCTGGGCCATCGGCGACCTGAGCGGCGAACCGATGCTCGCCCACCGGGCCATGGCCCAGGGCGAGATGGTCGCCGAACTGATCGCTGGCAAGGCGCGCGAATTCGCCCCAGCGGCGATTCCCGCAGTGTGCTTTACCGACCCGGAATTAGTGGTCGTGGGCAAGACGCCAGACGAAGCCAAGGCCGCCGGCCTGGATTGCATCGTCTCCAGCTTCCCGTTCGCCGCCAACGGCCGGGCGATGACGCTGGAATCGAAGAGTGGTTTCGTGCGGGTGGTGGCGCGTCGGGACAACCATGTGATCGTCGGCTGGCAAGCGGTCGGAGCCGGGGTCTCGGAATTGTCCACCGCGTTCGGCCAGTCCCTGGAAATGGGCGCACGGCTGGAAGACATTGCCGGCACCATCCACGCCCATCCGACGCTGGGCGAGGCGGTGCAGGAAGCGGCGTTGCGGGCGTTGGGGCATGCGTTGCATCTGTGACCAGGGATTGAGGGTGTGAGTGACTGCCTCTTCGCGAGCAAGCCCGCTCCCACATTGGATTGCGTTCGCACAAACGACCGAGATCAACTGTGGGAGCGGGCTTGCTCGCGAATTCGCAAGAACAGCGCCCTTTATCTGCCTGTCACCCATCGAGCAGGCTGCGAAACAGCCCCGGAATGAAGTATTGTTGTCCCCATCCAAAAAACGTCAGAAGCCTTGACCGTTTCGACGGTTATGAAGATATAGAGGGTGTCATGGGTAACGAGAGCATCAATTGGGACAAACTGGGCTTTGACTACATCAAGACCGACAAGCGCTACCTGTCGCACTGGCGCAATGGTGCCTGGGATACCGGCACCCTGACCGACGACAACGTACTGCACATCAGCGAGGGCTCCACTGCCCTGCACTACGGCCAGCAGTGCTTCGAAGGCCTCAAGGCCTACCGCTGCAAGGACGGCTCGATCAACCTGTTCCGCCCGGACCAGAACGCCGCCCGCATGCAGCGCAGCTGCGCACGCCTGCTGATGCCGCACGTCGATACCGAACAATTCATCGAAGCCTGCAAGCAAGTGGTGCGCGCCAACGAGCGCTTCATTCCGCCTTATGGCACCGGCGGCGCGCTGTACCTGCGCCCCTTCGTGATCGGCGTGGGTGACAACATTGGCGTGCGCACCGCACCCGAGTTCATTTTCTCGGTCTTCTGCATTCCGGTCGGCGCCTACTTCAAGGGCGGCCTGACCCCGCACAACTTCCTGATCTCCAGCTTCGACCGCGCCGCCCCACAAGGCACCGGCGCCGCCAAGGTCGGCGGCAACTACGCCGCCAGCCTGATGCCCGGCTCCCAGGCCAAGAAGGCCAGCTTCGCCGACTGCATCTACCTCGACCCGCTGACCCATTCGAAAATCGAAGAAGTCGGCTCGGCCAACTTCTTCGGCATCACCCATGACAACAAATTCGTCACGCCCAACTCCCCGTCGGTCCTGCCAGGCATCACCCGCCTGTCGCTGATCGAGCTGGCCAAGACCCGCCTGGGCCTGGAAGTGGTTGAAGGCGATGTGTTCATCGACAAGCTGTCGGATTTCAAGGAAGCCGGCGCCTGCGGTACCGCGGCGGTGATCACCCCGATCGGCGGCATCAACTACAAGGACAAGCTGCACGTGTTCCACAGCGAAACCGAAGTCGGCCCGATCACCCAGAAGCTCTATAAAGAGCTGACCGGCGTGCAGACCGGCGACGTGGAAGCGCCGGCGGGTTGGATCGTCAAGGTCTGATCCGGTAGTACCGAGGGGGCCTGCCCTCTCGTGTGGTGTTGCTGATGACGCCATCGCGAGCAGGCTCGCTCCCACGGGGTGCCTCGGTGTTCATGGGGCTTGCGTTCAACGCAACTCCACTGTGGGAGCGAGCCTGCTCGCGATAGCGCCGGCGGGTTCGACATCCCGTTCGGCACTGACACCCAATCGCCCAACCATCTCCCGACGCCCCTTGGCCGTCACCGCCAATGCCCGGCTGTCCAGGTCCTGGGTCACCCACTGGCGTTTGATCGCCAATTGCAGCAATGCCGCTCCCAAGGCACCGCCCAGATGGGGCCGACGCATGCTCCAGTCCAGGCAGGGGCAGGCGAATCGGCGTCGCTCACGGGCCAAGGCCTGGACGTCGATGCCCAACGCCTCGAACAGCGTCTTGCCGGACTCACTCAGCCGATAATCCTGTCCTTCCATCTCTAGCAACCATCCGGCTTCGATCATGCGGTCATGCAACCGCACCGCGAGGGTGCCGGCCATATGGTCGTAGCAGGTGCGGGCAAATTGCAGGCGATCCGGAGTGCGCGACACAAAAGCCGGCGCGGTTTTCTGACCGATCACCATCAGCGCTTCCAGCGCCTGGGCGACACGCTTGTCCGCCAGGCTGTAGTAGCGATGACGGCCCTGGACGTGCAACCGCACCAGGGCCAGGTCCTTGAGCTTCGTCAAATGCGCACTGGCAGTGGAGGCGCTGACCTCGGCGATACTCGCCAATTCCGTACTGGTGCGGGCATGCCCGTCCATCAACGAACAGAGCATCCGGGTACGCGCCGGTTCGGCAATGCCCGCAGCCACTTGGGACACACCCGTATCTGAATATTCTGCGCTCATATTTCGCTCCCGGACGAATCAAGCCATGCATCGACTGGAGATAGTAGCAACACTTTCTCCAACACGAACAAGGCAGCGCTTCATGGTGGGTTACCCCACCCCGTCAATCATCCCGGGTCAGCACTTCCAGCAGTTCGATTTCAAAGATGAGGTTGGCGTTGGGCTTGATGTGAGCGCCCATGGATCGCTCGCCATAGGCCAGGTGCGCCGGCACCAACAGCTTGCGCTTGCCACCGACCTTCATGCCCATCAGGCCCTGATCCCAGCCCTTGATCACGCGTCCGGTACCGATCACGCACTGGAAGGGCTTGCCGCGACTGTAGGACGAATCGAACTCGGTGCCATCCTCCAGAGTGCCGCGGTATTGAGTGGTAATCAGTGCGCCTTTGACTACGCTTTTACCGTCGCCCTGTTCCAGGTCGATGATTTGCAGTTCTTCGTTCATGGGCATTCCCGTGTGATTTCCAGGCGCGGGTTTTCGCAGAAATCAGCGCGCCTGGCAACTCCAGTGGCCTGTGAGCGCAGCGTGCGCCTGCAGATGAATCCGGTAAACAGGAGGGAACCGCGGCGCCCGCATCAGTTCACATGGGTATCGACCCTGCTATTCAGATAAGGATGTTCTGATGATCGACTCTCGCCCGCTCCATGGCTTCATTCCTCCTTATATTCTCAATCGCATCATCGCCCACGGCTCCGAACAACAACGCTCCAGTGCCCTCGGTACCCTGACCCATGTGCGCAGCCTGCGGCACAACCCCGGGCCGCCCAGCACTCCTCCCGCCGCCGCAGCACTGCCCAAGCCAGGCAAGGCCGGACACCCGCAACGCAGCGTGCACGATGCACAGAATGGCATGGAGCTGCCTGGCCAGCCGGTGCGCCTTGAGGGTCAAGCGGCCAGTGGCGACGCGGCCGTGGACGAGGCCTACGACGCCCTGGGCGCCACCTATGATTTCTTCTGGAAGGTCCTGGGTCGCGACTCCATCGACAACAAGGGCTTCGCCCTGGTGGGCAGCGTGCATTATGGCCAAGGTTACGAAAACGCCTTCTGGAACGGCGCGCAGATGGTCTTTGGCGACGGCGACGGGGAAATTTTCCAGCGCTTTACCCGCTCCCTGGATGTCGTGGCCCATGAGCTGGCCCATGGCGTCACTGAAAGCGAAGCGGGATTGATCTATGCCAATCAATCCGGTGCCTTGAACGAATCCATCTCCGACGTGTTCGGCGTGCTGGTCAAGCAGTTCGTCCTCGAACAGACGGCCGATCAGGCCGATTGGCTGATCGGTGCCGACCTGCTCACCGACAGGATCAACGGCGACGGCCTGCGCAACATGGCCAATCCCGGCACCGCCTACGATGACCCGCTCCTGGGCAAGGACCCACAGCCCGCCCATATGCGCCAGTTCGTCATCACCCGCGAAGACAACGGCGGCGTACACATCAATTCCGGTATCCCCAACCGCGCCTTTTATCTGATAGCTACCGCACTGGGCGGATTTGCCTGGGAAAAGGCCGGCCGTATCTGGTATGAAACCTTGTGCGACAGGAGTCTGGCCAACGATGCGACCTTCAGTGCCTTCGCCCACCTCACCGTCGAGCATGCCCGCCGGCGTTTCGGCGAGCGGGAGGTACGCGCGGTACAGGACGGCTGGGCCCAGGTCGGCGTCAACCTGACCGAGGAGAGCTGATGAAAACCCTTCCAGACCTTGACGACAACGCCGTGGTACGCCTCTCACGCCAGGGCGGCGTGGCGGCGATCCACGCCTTGACCCGCCCACGGGAGATCGAATTCGCCCAATGCGACCTCGACCAGCGCACGCGCATCTGTTCGGTTCTGGAGGGTTGCCTGCCGCTGACCTCCTCCGCCTCGGGCCGCGGGGATCAACGCTTCTTCCAGATCGAAGTGCGTTATCGCGCCAACGATCAGGACGATGAAATGGTGTTGCAGGTGCCCGAGGACCGGGCACCTGGCGAGCTGGTTCATCTGTGGGACAAAGGCGAAATACTCTGAAGGCCTAACGCGTGGCCGGAACGATCTTGACGATCGCGCCGGACACGGTTTCGATCAGCAAGTACTTATCGTCGATATGCACCCATTGCTGGTCGTTTGTCGGCTGTTCGAGCTTCTTCTGCTTCCAGTCTTTCATGGCTCTGTCCGCGCGCTGGTAATCGGCGGGTACCCGGTCGTTCTCCACCAGCCTGCGGCCATTGCTCGGCGAATGCTCCAAGGCATCCCCGGTTTTCTCGACCGCTTGTGCAACAGGCCCAAGGGCTCCGAGGCCAACGATCAGGGCCAGGCTGGCGATCAGGGTTGGTTTGCGCATAGAAAGACTCCAGTTATCAAGGTACTGAATCTCCGACTTCAACGGCGGCGAATCATTCCTTTTACTGTAGCGACCAACAGGATGCACAAAACCTGTGGGAGCGGGCTTGCCCGCGAAAGCGGTGCATCTGCCACAAAGATATTGAATGGACCGCCACCTTCGCGGGCAAGCCCGGCTCCCACAGGGTCCTGTGGCGTACAAAAAGGCTGCGTACCCCCGAATCCAGTGTGGGAGCGAGCCTGCTCGCGATAGCGGCGGTTCATTAGACAGCTTTGTGGCAGATACACCGCTATCGCGAGCAGGCTCGCTCCCACAGGGGAATTCCCACAAGAGACGCAGTTTCAGACCACCGCCAAGCGTGGCGCCTTGCGGATATTCTGCAGAAAGCGATCGGCCGGCAGCGGATGGCCCAGCAGGTAGCCTTGCAGCGAATCGCAGCCCAGTTGGGTCAAAAAGTCCTGCTGCACATCGGTTTCCACCCCTTCGGCGACGATCCGCAGGCCTAGGGCCTGACCGAGGGCGACGATGGCCGAGACGATGGCGGCGTCGTCGCTGTCGTGCTCCAGGTCGCGCACGAAACCGCGATCGATCTTCAGCTCATTGGCCGGCAAGCGCTTGAGGTACATCAGGCTCGAATAGCCGGTGCCGAAATCATCGATGGACAGGTCCACGCCCATGTCCGAAAGCTGCTGCAGCACCGTCATGCTGGCATCGGCATCGCTCATGGCGGTGGTTTCAGTGATTTCCAGAGTCAGGTTATTGGGCAGCAGTTGATGAACCTCCAGCGCCTTGGCGACACTTTGCACCAGCCCGGTGTGGCAGAACTGCAAGGCCGAGAGGTTCACGGCGATACGCCAATCGGTATAACCGAGCACGTACCATTCCCGCATCTGGCGACAGGCCTCGTTCAGTACCCATTCGCCGATGGGAATGATCAGCCCGGTCTTTTCCGCCAGGTCGATGAAGGTGTCGGGCATCAACAGGCCCTGGGTCGGATGGTGCCAACGCAACAACGCCTCGGCGCCGACCGGGCGACCATTGGCGGCATCGAACTTGGGTTGGTAATGCAGGCTGAACTGCCGCTGTTCGACGGCGATGCGCAAGTCTTGCAGCAACTGCAATTGCTTGCGGGCATTGCTGTTCATCGAGGCATCGAAAAAACTGTAGCCGTTTTTGCCGGCGCCTTTGGCGTGATACATCGCCGCATCGGCGTTCATCAGCAACTCTTCAGCACTCAGCCCATTGCCCGGATACACCGCGATACCGACGCTGGCGGAAATCTGCAGATCATGCTCGGCGACCCGGAACGTGCGGCCGATCAAGCCGACCTGGCGCGCCGCCAGCCGCAACGCATCGTCAGGCTCGGCCAGTTGCACCAGCAGCACGAATTCATCGCCGCCGATCCGCGCCAGGGTGTCCTGGCTGCGCAAGTCTTCGCGCAGGCGCAGGGCCACGTCCCGCAACAGTAAATCCCCCATGTGATGGCCGAAGGCGTCGTTGACCGGCTTGAAGCCGTCCAGGTCAATGAACATCAAGGCGAAGCAGCCACCCTGCTCCTGCACCCGGTGCATGGCCTGGTCGATACGGTCGGCCAGCAGCACCCGGTTGGGCAATCCGGTGAGAGGGTCGTGCAAGGCCAGTTGAGTCAGTTCCCGGTTCGCCAGGGTCAACGATTGGGCCAATTCCGCGGTACGGGCTTCCAGGCGTGCGTCGAGAATCGACGTGAGCAAGGCAATGGCCAACACCGCTAAGGTCGTGATCAACACCACGTTGTCCAGGCCCTTGCCGCTCAAGCCATCCAGGGAGCCACAAAAGCTGCCCTCCCTGAACTGCGCCCCGGCCATGCCGGTGTAATGCATGCCGACAATGGCGATGCCCATGATCACGGCAGCACCGGCACGGGCCAGTCGCACATGCGGGCTGTTGTGGCGCAGGCGAAAGGCAATCCACAACGCCGCCGCGGAGGCCGCTACCGCGATCACCAGCGAAGCACCGAACAGCGTCGGGTCGTAGTCGATGCCCGGCTGCATCCGCAGGGCCGCCATGCCGGTGTAATGCATGGCGCTGATGCCGGCGCCCATGATCAGCGCGCCGAAAGCCAACTGCCAGGCCGGCAAACGTGGCTGGCTGACCAGCCACAGGGCAAAACCGCTGGAAAAGATGGCGATCAACAACGACAGCGCGGTGATCGACACATCGTAGCCAAGCTCCACCGGCAGGGTGAATGCCAGCATGCCGATGAAATGCATCGACCAGATGCCAACCCCCATCGCCAGCGCACCACCGGCCATCCAGAGGTGGGCAGCACGGCCACGGGTGGTGGCGATACGCCCGGCCAAGTCCAACGCGGTATAGGACGCCAGTACCGCAACCAATAGGGAAATCGAAACAAGGGCGGGGGAATAACTGCCGATGAGCATGGGGGTTTTCTCGTAACTGAAACACCGAACTGCCTCCATGCCCGGTTGAGGCCTGGATTGTACCCAATCCCTTTAGAAGAAGTATCAAAAAGCCATCAATCTTGGAATTTTGCGACGAAAGACATCTTGGTCTGTATGGAGATTGTCAGTGGATGTGCCACCGTTGCGCAGGCAGACCCTGTGGCGATACTGGATCCGACCCGGTTCGGCTAAGCTTGCACACGGACTTCAAGGAGAACGCAGCAATGACCCGCGCCACAACCACTGCATTATTGGTGATAGACGTACAAAACGACTTCATCCCGGGTGGGCCGTTGGCCGTGCCAGGAGGCGACGACATCGTACCGCTGATCAACCGCTTGGGCCGTTCATTCAACCAGGTCGTCCTGGCCCAGGACTGGCACCCGGCCGGGCACGCTTCGTTTGCGTCCAGCCACCCTGGCAAGCAACCCTTCGACACCACCCAGTTGCCCTACGGCGAACAAACGCTGTGGCCCGACCACTGCATACAAGGCAGCCAAGGTGCGGCGCTGCACCCGGCACTGGACCTGCCCCACGCCCAACTGATCATCCGCAAGGGCTGCAACCCGGACATCGACAGTTATTCGGCGTTCATGGAGGCCGATCGCCAGACGCCCACCGGGTTGGCGGGATACCTCAAGGAGCGTGGCGTCGACACCGTTTACGTAGTGGGGCTGGCCCTGGATTTCTGCGTGATGTTCACCGCCCTGGATGCCCGGATCGCGGGGTTCAATGCCGTCGTGGTACTCGACGCTTGCCGGGGCATCGATATCGAGGGTTCGATGGAAACGGCGATCCGCCGGATGCAGACAGCAGGCGTGGAGCTGATTCAGTCCACTGCCATGACGGCCTGACCCGGTGCCCTTCCTCGCTCGCACCCACCCACGCCTGTCCGGCGCAACGGCCCTTGGCCTGATCGCGGGACTCCTGGTTCCCGCGGACTCTGTCATCAGCAAAATCCTGGTCGGCTGGAATGTCGGGGTCTGGACGTACCTGACGCTGATGTTCTGGTTGACCGTCCGGGCCAAGGCTCCCGACGTCAGGCGCATCGCCGAGATCGAAGACGAAAATGCCGGGCTGGTCCTGCTGGTGGTCTGCATCGCGGCGCTGGCCAGCCTGGCGACCATCACCTTCGAGCTGGCCGGCAGCCGCGACCTGCAAACCGCGGGCAAACTGATGCACTACGGTTTCACCGCGCTTACAGTCATCGGTTCATGGCTGCTGATCGGGGTGATCTTCAGCGTTCATTACGCGCGGTTGTATTACACCTGGGACGGCAAGGAGCCGGCCCTGCGGTTTGCCGAAGGACTGACCACGCCCAATTACTGGGACTTCCTGTACTTCTCGTTCACCATCGGCGTGGCCGTCCAGACCTCGGACGTGGGCGTAGCCACCCGGCAGTTACGCAAGATCGTGCTGGCGCAGTCGTTGATCGGGTTCGTGTTCAACACGGCGATTCTCGGGTTCTCGATCAATATTGCGGCGGGGTTGTTTGGGTGATGAGGGGGGCGGTGCGACGTTTCGCTGAATCCCCTCGCCACAGGAAACTGCCGATTATTACCGGGGCATTGGCAGCCACAACCTGAAGCGTGCGCCGCCCAGCGGTGAGACGTCAGCCGTCAAGCTGCCGCCCTGGGCTTCCAGGGCGCGGCGGCTGATGGCCAGGCCCAGGCCGAAGCCGCCCGTGGCGCGGTCGCGACTGCGGTCCAGGCGGTAGAACGGCTCGAACACCCGCTCGCGTTCACCGTCGGGAATGCCGATGCCGTCGTCATCGACCCAGATCTGGCAGCCCTCATCGCCCACCCGCACGCCGACCTGGATCCGCTTCTCGCAATAACGCATGGCATTGCGCAACAGGTTCTGCAGCGCCCGGGCCGTCAGCCGCGGGTCCAGCACAAAGCGCTCCAACGTCCCATGCAAGAGCACGTCAATCACCACGTCCGGCGCCGCCAGGTCCTCGTCGACGCTGCCAAGGATGCTGTCGATGAACTCGTCCAGCGGCACTTCGACCTGCTCCGGCAGACGCTCGGGATTCTGCAACCGGCTGTAGGAGAGCAATTCCAGCACCAGCTCGTCCAGTTCGCGAATATGCGCCACCAACCCTTGCAGGCGCTCGCGGCTGGCCGGCGGCAAGTCATCGGACAGCGCCAGGGCCAGGCCGAAGTCGAGCCGGGTCAAGGGCGTGCGCAGTTCGTGGGAGACCGCGTTGAGCAGGTCCCGTTGCTGATTGAGCAGGCTTTCGATATCGCTGGCCATGGTATCGAACACATGGGCCAGGCTACCGATGTTCGAGCTGGAGGCGATGTGTGTGCGCTCGCTCAAGTGACCCTTGCCGAAGCGTTCGGCGGTGCTCCTGAGACGCTCCAGGTCGCGCCAGTGCGGCCGCAGCCACAGCAACAGGCACGCCAGCATCGTCGCGCCGATCAACACGTTGATGCTCCAGTACAACCAACTGACGTCGGCCGGATCCGGAGGAACGACCATCTTGACCGCCATGCGCTCGTCCAGCGGCGCCACCGCCAGGGTTCGCCAGGCCCAGTCGCCGAGGCGTACCACATTTTCACCCTGCTTGAGGCGGGCTTGTTCATCGGCACTGAAGTCCGCATCATCGATGGCAGCCAGCTCGATGCGCAGCGGTTCGAACTCCTTGTCCATCTGCGCCGCCAACGCCGGCCATTGCTCCCTCGGCACGGCCTGGAACTGCTTGCTCATCAGGGTTTGCAGGCCACGGGAATAGTCGAGGTTGTAGCTCATGAACCGCTCATGGAACAGGCGGATCACCAGTTCCGGCATCAGGTAGATCGCGGCGCTGTAGGACACGATGGTCACCAGATAAAGGCGGATCAACAGCTTCCACATCGACTCAGCACTCCCACTCGGAGCGGCTGAACAGATACCCCTTGCCCCACACCGTCTTGATCTTGCGCGCTTCGCCGGCGTTGTCGTCGAACTTGCGCCGCAACTTGGAAATCGCCACGTCCACCGAGCGGTCGGTGCCGTTGAATTCGATGCCACGCAGGCGTTGCAGGATCTGGTCGCGGCTCAGCACTTCACCGGAATGACGGGCCAGCACCACCAGCAGGTTGTATTCGCCGCTGGACAGCTCCACCGCCTGCCCGCGCCAGGTCACGGTGCGCTCGGACAAGTCGATACACAGGTTGCCCATGAGGATGCGGTCGTTGGCCGTCTGCGGCTCGCTGAGGCTGCTGCGCCGCAGCAAGGTCCGTACACGGGCCAGCAGCACCCGTGGCTCGCACGGTTTGGTGACATAGTCGTCGGCGCCCATCTCCAGGCCCAGCACCTGGTCGTGACTGTCGTCCCGGGCGGTCAGCATCAGGATCGGCAATGTCGCTGAATCGGCCCGCAGCAAGCGGCACACCTGCAAGCCGTCCAGCCCCGGCAACATCAGGTCGAGAATCACCAGATCCGGCGGGTCGACCCGCGCCCGTTCGCGTACATGATCGCCCCGGCTGAGCACATTGACCTGATAGCCGTTGCGTTCCAGGTAACTGGCGATCAATTCGCTGAGGGCGGAGTCGTCTTCCACCAGGAGGATGTTGGGCATGGGTACTTCCAGAAAAGTGCTGTGGCGCCTGACAGACCCTCTTCGCGAGCAAGCCCGCTCCCACAGGAGTTATCGTGAACCTTGTGGGAGCGGGCTTGCCCGCGAAGGCGTCAGTACAGTCACCTGAAAATCCAGCTGCCAAGGATATACGCCCCCGCCCGTCCCCGAGCAAACCCCTTACACAATTTCACACACCCCCTACAAAGCTTTACCGCTGTGCCCCACCGTCCCCCGTAGCATGGCGATGTTCATCATTGGGGAAGCACCATGCCAAAGAACTCTTTCGCCACCCTGGGCCTGTTGCTCGGGGTACTGTCGTTGAGCGCCTGCGACAAGGCCTCGCCGCCCACGGACGAAGCGCCGCGCCCCACCGTTGCCATCGAAACCGTCGAAGCTCGGCCACTGTCCATCAGCAGCGAATTGAGCGGACGTATCGCCGCGCCGCGCATCGCCGAAGTCCGTGCACGAGTGCCCGGCGTGGTCTTGCAGCGGGTCTACCGCGAAGGCAGTGATGTGAAGAAAGGTGATGTGCTGTTCCGCATCGACCCGGCGCCGTTCAAGGCCGACCTGGACAGCGCCGAGGCGGCGTTGCGCAAGGCCGAGGCCAACGCGTTCCAGGCGCGCTTGCAGGCACAGCGCTACGCACGATTGATCGAAGACAACGCCATCAGCGCCCAGGACTACGACAACGCCCGCGCCGCCGCCCGCCAGACCGCCGCCGACGTCGCCGCCAGTCAGGCAGCCGTCGAGCGGGCCCGGTTGAACCTGGGTTATGCCACGGTCACCGCGCCGATTGCCGGACGCATCGGCCGGGCGCTGGTCACCGAGGGCGCGCTGGTGGGGCAGAACGAAACCACGCCGCTGGCGCTTATCCAGCAACTGAACCCGATCCACGCCGACCTCACCCAATCGACCCGCGAACTCAACGAACTGCGCCGGGCCCTGCGCGCCGGCCAGTTGCAGCAGGTTGGCCAGGACCAGGCCAAGGTCACGTTGATCCAGGACGACGGCAGCCTCTATCCACTGCCGGGCAAGTTGTTGTTCACCGACATCAGCGTCGACCCGGGCACCGGCCAGATCACCCTGCGCAGTGAGTTCCCCAACCCTGATCTCGACCTGCTGCCTGGCAGCTTCGTGCGCGTGCGCCTGGAGCAGGCCTTCGACCGCCAGGGCATCAGCGTGCCGCAACGGGCCATCCAGCGTGACAGCGCAGGCACAGCCCAGGTGCTGCTGGTCGACGCCGAGCAGCAAGTCAGCCTGCAACCGGTGGAACTGGGCAGCGTACAGGACAACCGCTGGATCGTTACCCACGGCCTGAAGCCGGGCGACCGCATCGTCGTCGAAGGCCTGCAACATGCCCGCCCCGGTGAAAAAGTCCAGATCGACAACTCCCCTCTTCCACTTGCCTCTGGTCAGTAAGCAGGACATTTCCCATGCCGCAGTTCTTTATCGACCGTCCGGTATTCGCCTGGGTGGTCGCGCTGTTCATCCTGCTGGCCGGTGTGCTGGCGATCCCGCAATTGCCGGTGGCCCAGTACCCGGACGTCGCGCCACCGCAGATCGAAATCTACGCGGTGTACCCCGGTGCCTCGGCGCAAACCGTGGACCAGAGTGTCGTCAGCCTGATCGAGGAAGAACTCAACGGTGCCGACAACCTGCTGTACTTCGGTTCCCAGAGCAGCCTGGGCAGCGCCACCATCACCGCGACCTTCAAGCCCGGCACCAATCCGGAACTGGCTCAGGTCGACGTGCAGAACCGTCTCAAGGCGGTGGAGTCGCGCCTGCCCCAGGCGGTCACCCAGCAAGGCTTGCAAGTGGATAAGGTCTCGGCCGGCTTCCTACTGCTGATCACCCTCACGTCCAATGACGGCAAGCTCGACGACGTTGCCCTCAGCGACTACCTGGCACGCAACGTGATGAACGAAATCAAGCGCCTGGACGGTGTCGGCAAGGCGCAGTTGTACGGCGCCGAACGGGCCATGCGAATCTGGATCGATCCGCAGAAGCTGCTCAGCTTCAGCCTGACCCCGGCCGATGTGAACGCTGCCGTCCAGGCGCAGAACGCCCAGGTTTCAGCGGGCAGCATTGGTGACCTGCCGAGCCGCGGTAACCAGGAAATCACCGCGACCATCCTGGTCAAGGGCCAGTTGTCGACGCCGGAAGAGTTCGCCGACATCGTACTCAAGGCCAACCCCGACGGCTCCACGGTACGCATCGGCGACGTGGCACGGGTGGAAGTCGGCAGCCAGGAGTATCAGTTTTCCACGCGCCTCAACGGCAAGCCCTCCACGGCGGTCGGCGTGCAGCTATCGCCGGGGGCCAATGCCCTGAATACGGCGACCCTGGTACGGGCGAAAATGGACGAACTGGCGCGCTACTTCCCGGCCGGCGTGGAGTACAAGATCCCCTACGACACCTCGCCATTCGTCAAGGTCTCCATCACCAAAGTGATCTATACCCTGGGCGAGGCCATGCTGCTGGTGTTCGCCGTGATGTTCCTGTTCCTGCAGAACATCCGCTACACCCTGATCCCGACGCTGGTGGTGCCGGTGGCGCTGATGGGCACGTTCGCCATCATGCTTGCCCTGGGCTTTTCCATCAACGTGCTGACCATGTTCGGCATGGTGCTGGCCATCGGCATCCTGGTGGACGACGCCATTGTCGTGGTGGAGAACGTCGAACGGATCATGGCCAGCGAAGGGCTGTCGCCCAAGGACGCGACGCGCAAGGCGATGCAGCAGATCACCGGGGCCATCATCGGCATCACCCTGGTCTTGGTGGCAGTGTTCATTCCGATGGCGTTCATGCCCGGATCCGTCGGTGTCATCTATCGGCAATTCTCGCTGTCCATGGCCACGTCGATCCTGTTCTCGGCATTGCTGGCCCTGAGCCTGACGCCTGCGCTGTGCGCCACCTTGCTCAAGCCCATCGTCCAGGGCGAGCATCACGCCAAGGGCGGCTTCTTTGGCGGGTTCAATCGCCGCTTCGATCGACTGGGCGAGCGCTATCAAGGCTGGGTCGCCTATGCCCTCAAGCGTACCGGTCGCTACCTGGTGATCTACGGCGTGCTGCTGGTGGGCATGGGCCTGTTGTTCAGTCGCCTGCCCTCCTCGTTCCTGCCGGTGGAAGACCAGGGCTACACCATCACCGACATCCAACTGCCGCCCGGCGCGAGCAAGAACCGTACAGTGCAAGTGGTCGAGCAGATCGAAGCCCACAACGCCGGCGAGCCGGGTGTGGGGGACAGCACGGTGATCCTGGGCTTCAGTTTTTCCGGCAGCGGGCAGAACGCAGCGTTGGCGTTCACCACCCTCAAGGACTGGTCGGAACGTGGCAGCGACGACTCGGCCAGTGCCATAGCCGAGCGCGCCAACCAGGCCTTCGGCGGGATAAAGGACGCCATGGCCTTCGCCGTATTGCCACCCCCGGTGGATGGCCTGGGGACGTCCAGCGGCTTCGAGTTCCGATTGCAGGATCGCGGCGGTCTCGGCCATGCCACGCTGATGCAGGCCCGCGACGCATTGCTTGCCGCCGCCGAAAAGAGCCCGCTGCTGATCAACGTGCGCGAGAGCGCCCTGGCCGAAGCGCCGCAGGTGCAACTGGAAGTCGACCGCAAGCAGGCCAATGCCCTGGGGGTATCTTTCGCCGACGTCGGCAACGTACTGGCGACCGCCGTGGGTTCAAGCTACATCAACGATTTCCCCAACCAGGGGCGCATGCAGCGGGTGGTGGTCCAGGCCGAAGGCGACCAGCGCAGCCAGGTGGCCGATCTGCTGAAGATCCATGTGCGCAACGATGCCGGGAAAATGGTGCCGCTGTCGGCCTTCGTCCAGGCCAAGTGGACCCAGGGCCCGACGCAACTGACCCGCTACAATGGCTACCCGGCCATCAGCATTTCCGGCGAACCGGCACCGGGCTACAGCACCGGCCAGGCCATGGCGGAAATCGAACGGCTGGTGGCCCAGGGACCAGCCGGGTTGGGCCAGGAATGGACCGGGTTATCGTTGCAGGAACGCCTGTCCGGCAGCCAGGCGCCGATCCTGCTGGGCCTGTCGCTGCTGGTGGTGTTCCTGTGCCTGGCGGCGCTGTACGAGAGCTGGTCGATTCCTGCCTCGGTGCTGCTGGTGGTGCCGCTGGGGGTACTCGGCGCGGTGCTGGCGGTGTCACTGCGGGGCATGCCCAACGACGTGTTTTTCAAGGTCGGCCTGGTGACCATCATCGGCCTCTCGGCCAAGAATGCGATCCTGATCATCGAGTTCGCCAAGAGTCTCTACGACGAAGGCCATGACCTGATCGACGCCACCCTCCAGGCCGCACGCCTGCGCCTGCGGCCAATCATCATGACCTCCCTGGCGTTCATTCTCGGCGTGGTGCCCCTGGCGATCGCCACGGGAGCCAGTTCGGCGAGCCAGCAGGCCATCGGGACCGGGGTGATTGGCGGGATGATCAGTGCAACGTTGGCGGTGGTGTTTGTGCCGGTGTTTTTTGTGGGGGTGATGAGGTTGGTGCTTAAATACCGATAAGGACGTTTGACACACCTCTGTACCCATCAAAATTCGTAGCATTGTTATCAATCACAAAAACGCCGCCCTGTATAGTTGTCAGCTCTGACAGTATACAGAGCATGCACATAGGGCTTAGATAAACGCTCCATGCATATGACATCGCAGGATGCCCGCTGGATCTCCCGTCGATCATTTACGGAGCTTTTACTCATGAGCAGAGCAGCCACGAAACTGGATCAAGAAGCCCTTGCGAGCGAAGTCAACTTCACTGCCAATCTTGAAGACAATTCAAACTTCAACGCAGCCATAACCACACTAAAAAGTTCTACCACTCCCAATCGGGGTGAAGTGTGGGTGGTGGTAGCAACGGAATGGAAGAATGGCCTGCCAAGAACCTTCACGATCACTTTCTCAAAAGACATCAAAGAGGAAACGGATGGCGTCATTACGGATAATGACGAGCACGTCAGCTTGATCTACAACAATTATGCAGATCCAAACAGTCCTACACTGCAAAAAGCCAGAAGAGGCTCCATTCAGTACACAATGGGCGCTGATATGCGCTTCACTGGATCATTCACGGCGTATATCGACAAAGCTCAAGGAAACGATAGCTATCTATGCACCGGCCTCTTCGACACAGAACTCAGTTGGTAACCAAGCGTAAAAAAGCCCTGATCTTTCGATCAGGGCTTTTTCTTTGTCTTCAGTCGATTACCGATCTGGACGACTCACCATTTGAATTGCACGCCGACGGTACCACCTATGGGCATCTCAATACCTTTACCGTTCATATATTCAACCTCAGCGTGTGCCTGCCAGCGCTGGGACAGATTGACGGCAATACCAGCACCCAATTCGGCGCGTGATCCCGACAGGTCGTTATTGAACACGTTATTGTTGACCTTCACTTCGTTGTTTTTGGCGAACTCATGGGCCAATGCCGCACGCACATAGGGTTGTACTGTCGCGCCATTGTCCAATTGCATATCACGCCCCACCGTCACGCCGGCCTTGCCGAGCAACGAATAAGTACGATCACCCTCGGCCTGCAAACCGTTGTCAAGATGGTAGTCCTTACCCTGAATAGCCACCGCGGACCACTGGGTAAACGGCTCGATGAAATAACCATCGTTCAGTTTGATATTGCGACCGACTTCCACCGAACCGCCAAGGCCACTGTTGTCGTAATCACCCTTGGACCGTTTACCATCGCTCATGCCGACCTTGGCATCGTTCTGGAAGCGGTTGAGTTTAAGTACGCTGTCGACGTAGTAACCACTGTCCTCATCCATCCAGGTCAGGTAGGTACCAATGTAATAGCTTTTGATCGTGCCAGAAGTACCGCGATGCAAATCCAGATCCGAGGTACTGTGCCCTGCCATCACACCCAGCAGCCATTGCCCGTCGCCCAACGGCAGAGGTGCATCGGCACCCAGCGCGAAGCCTTGTTGAGCTTGGCGGTATCCCCCCCCGTAACTATCAGACACGTTGTACTTGTTGCCATAGGCCCTGAGCCATGCGCCGGACTTTTGTGAATTGAAGCGTAATTCCCCCATTCGACTACGCAATGGACTCAACTCACCGTACCAAACCGTCGGCGCGGTATTGAACAACGCCATAACGGCACGGGTCGAAGGGCTGACCGTACGGGCCGTGGGGTCAAGGAACCAGTCGTTACCAGTATCACTCTGCTTCAATCCATAGGAATAGGTGCCCAGATCAACCGCGCCATCGGCGTTTGCCAGGGCGAAAGTAGCGTCTCCTCCTCCGGTGTGAACCACCTGGATCGGCTGACCACTGGCCGGGTCAACGCCGCTGCTGGCAATCATGATTTGATGGCTGCCCGTTGCTGTGCCCGTGACATTAAGGAAATCGGTCTGATTAGTCGCGAAATCTGTGCCGATTTCGAACAGGCCGTTACCGGACAAACTTTCCACATTCAATCGATAGAAGGCGTTATCGGCGCCGAATCTTACCGTGCCGCCGGTGAGGACCAAGTCACCGACCTGGCTATCACCCGTCATGACCCAACTCGACTGGTCGATGCTGGCCGTGGCCACGTTATCCATGACACCAGTCATCTGCGAACCTTGCAGCAACGCCACCGTAGCGGTGCCGCCTGCGTCAGCGCGCACATCACCGGTCAATGAAGCCTGAGTGAAAGCTAGCGCGGCAACACCGTCGCCAGCCACCTGGACATTACCTGTCAGATTGCTGCGCTCGACATTCATCGCTGCATTACCGGCACCTCGTACTTCGAGAATCGTCCCGTTGCTACCGGTCAGCGTCGATCCGTTGAGCACATCTATCTGCGAAACCGCTGCTGAAGTGCCCGCATAATCGACAACAATAGCGGAACCGTTCCTACCCTCGACGCTAGACTGATCCAGCGTCAGCTTATTGACTTCGGATACGCCAGTTTCAAGCCCCAATATGACGCCATTCTGACCACCGATAATGCGCGTGCCATTGCTGGCAGAGGCTGTGCTGCTCAACAGTGAAATACCGAAACTCGTAGCCCCCGTACCCTCGACGATCGAATTTGAGAAATCCAGGACACTGAAAGCCGTCGCGCGGGCACCGCCTGTAACACCTGTAATGGTGCTATTAGTGGCCGTTACTGTTGAGCCGATCGTGGTACCGACAACATGCAAGGCCGTTAAACCCAGCTGATTTCCGGTGACGGTGCTGCCATTGATGGTGGCGTCACTGTCGGCGAGTTCCAGTCCAGCAAGTACATTTCCACCAGTAACCGTCGTGTTAGAAAGATTTATTGATGCACCCTGTCTACCAATAATTCGTCCAGTCGTGGCTCCACTGGTATTCAATGTGGATTGTGAGGCAAGGATACCTAGGGTTTGCGCGCCGTTAACGTTCAATGTGGAGTTCTGCGAGAGCGACCATGTTTCCACGGGGTCACCGTTGGTGATGGTCTGGCTTTGACCGACTAATGTTCCAGCCAGCGTTGGCTCAACCAGCAACAACGATAAGGACAGAGACGAACCCCTCAGCCATAACGCCATTGCCGGTGTCATTCCAGCGTACTTTATTGATCGCATAGTAGAACTACCCACAATTTGTCATCAGATAAAATTGATGAAGTTTATTTAGCGAGCGATAGACCCCTCACCCAGACGGCCGACAAATTACAGATATACGTCACAAATTGATGTAGGACTAATCCGATCACGCACAGGGATTTTTCCTCATATCAGCCAACGCCAATGCCGGGAAAACCCGATAGTTCCCCGACATTGGACACTGCCAATTATTTTGTAGGCGTCCCCTCACAATAGTTATAGCTGGTATTCAGCAAAGAAACCTCATTCAAAAATTCAGCAGAAGGCGTCAACACCCCGCCAATGGTGACCTCATACCATATTTTTATGAAACCATTCGGCAGGCCAGAGCTATGTGGCGGCTGGATAGGCTTAATTTTCGACAAATAAGGTTCTATATTTTTTACAAAAATCGCGCCCGTCTCCGAGCCTGTAATCGTGTAAGTACCCGTATAGTCAGTCCCATCGATGGGAATGAGCCCCGCAGCATCGGTTGTCCCAACGGACTTCAGAGTAACCACCGTATTAGCCGGCATATGAGTCGGATCGATATCAACAGTAACAGGCAGCTCCCAGGTATTTCTTATCAAGGAAGCACATGAAACAAAATTGCCCGAGCCATACAACCTGACTCTGGGTGGAGGCAAATTGATCCGAACGGCATCTACCTGCACCTCGGTAGGCAGCGACCTCATTCTGTTGCGGCCACCGTCCTCCTCAATTGTCCAATAGGCTATTTTTTTACCGGTCCCGGCATTATCAATAACACTGGCAAGCATCTCAAACGTTAACAACGGCACCGTACCGGCAGCTAATTGTTCACTGTGGACTTCCACACCGTTAAACCATAACTTGGCGATCTCATCGCCAATCGGCACCCAAGTAGTAGGTGCCTCAATCATCGGCGTACTAATGTCCGCCGGCTTTCCACGGTCATCTGCAGTAATATGGTTTTCCGTGCCGGAACCACCTACCGCTACAACCTTGACCTTCGTCATATTAGGGTTTTCCAGCCCGGGAAAAATCGGATTGATAGGCCCACGGTAGGTAAAATCAAGAGCCGATGGTGTGGGGTTGGAAGGAACCAAAGCTTCAGTCCCACGTGAAAAATCATATTCAGCAGTGATGGGTAATTCTGCGGTAGAATTCCCCCAAAGCGCAATTAACCTATTAATAGCCACGAGAAATTTAAGAGTCTTATTAGGGGTTTCCTCTCCCAGCAACTGCCCCGTTAAGGGGATTACCGTATTACCATTGGCGTTACTGATTTTCGGGATGATCCGATCAGTCTCCTGTCCATTAGTGGTATAGGGCACCTCTAGAAATACGTCACTCTCCAGGTCCTCCAGATCTATGACATCTGGCAATTGTCCTTTAGGAATAAAACAATCAATAAGTTGTGGTCGCGGACGACGCCGAACAATGAGTGGTCTAGGAAGTGCGGGCTCACTTTCATTTCCCACCACATCGAACAACACATACCAAACATAATGCTGACCATCCATTTGAGGGAGAGCAGCCTTTGGAATCGACACTTCGCCAGGTGACGTAAGCAATTGTGTATGTATCGGTGTGCCCGAGCCATAATTCGGCCCCACGTAAACCTCAACGCGGTCGTCCTCGCGATGAAACTCATAGCCCGTGTTAATGGTTAATTCGAGGGCTGTATTGTTATCGAGCCAATCATCGTCGATGACCGCCCCAGCTGGCAAATTCACCAGCACAGCCGCTTCCGGTTTCAGTCTCAAACCTGTTTTCTCATGCTCAGGTGCGAACCGGTCAATTTCAGCAGGGACGAACTCCAGCGGGTCCCAGTTACCATTCGGCCCCCAAATAACTACCAGCTCGAATTCGTAGGTAGTTGAAGCTTTAGTGGTGTCATCGTCCACAAGCCCCGCGGTTGGCACCGGGATGTCAAGCGTCGCGGGGCGAGTGGCAACGAGACCGAAAGGCTGCTCATCGAGCTCCGTTTCTACGCCTCCTTTATGTAGAACCAGTCTCCATATATCAGCATCATCCGGATCGGGGATATCACTGGATTTAAATCGAAGAGTCATCGTCCCTGAGTCAAGGATCGTTTTGGGGATCAAATCATCTACTATCTGTCCGACAATGATTGGAGGGTCCAGCAGGATGCCCGAATCAGACGTCGAGGAGCGTAACGCCGCCCGAGAACGGTCTGCGAT
This sequence comes from Pseudomonas sp. SJZ078, assembly GCF_007828255.1. Taxonomy (NCBI): domain Bacteria; kingdom Pseudomonadati; phylum Pseudomonadota; class Gammaproteobacteria; order Pseudomonadales; family Pseudomonadaceae; genus Pseudomonas; species Pseudomonas sp. SJZ078. Next base: position 139,849 of record NZ_VIUG01000005.1, read on the forward strand.
TTGCCGCAGCGTCAACACTTCACCATTAACGTTTATGCTTTTACTGGTCATTTTGATTCTCCAAGATATTTATTGATCAGGTCATCTGGAACTCCATTCCTCAGGCAAATCCCCCACAAGGCTGTTCTTCCCCAGGTATTATGCGATCAATCTTGACGAGGCCCTTTCCTGACCTGCCTTTAGGAATACCATTTCGATAAATCGTATATTGAGCAACTCCGGAATCGGAATCCACCATGGGCCTTACATAGGGTACAAATGGAATTTCCATGATAAATCCATTGATCGCCTCGCTATCGCTTAACGTTTTGCGAAACTCGTAAACAGGTGTCAAAGCCGGGGGGCTGCCGTTTAATGTGTCGAAACCCTGCCACTGAAGAACACATTCATCCTGTCCACGAAAAATAGATTCCGGCAATATCTCTACTCTTACCTTTTCCCAGATCGGAACTGGCGAACTGCAGTTCAGATACCCCCATAAGTTGCTATCAGGGAACTTAGGCGCCGTCAACGTAGGCGCAGGTGTATGGTCAATAGTCAGTTTGCGTTTCGGTGAGGGGTCTTTATTACCGTCATGCTTGATCAACAGATAATGAATATAAGCGATACCGTCTACGCTCATATCCTGAGGACTTATCGGAAACGTAAACTCCGGCCTGTCGTCGGCGGGGAGATATCTGCGTTGATAAATCTCTCTGTCGTTAGGCTGCGCCCAATATACAAAAAGATCCGTATACTGCCCGGTAGTGTCAGGAAAGTCTGCCCAACGCGGTATTCTTCCGATCGTTCCGTTAGTCAGTTGTTCAAGCGGTATCCAACCCTCCGGATCCTGATCGTCGACTCCGTCTATACGCAAAGGTAGCGCAGTGATTTGCTCGTTGGGTTGTGGCATCACGTATTCGCTCCGGAGAAAGTGCTTTAGGCACACGTTATCTAGAGAAATCTTCGATGCAATTAGGCCTCGGACATACCAGATTGCCTACTGGTATATCTGACAGGTCTGGATACCGTTTATCGGATTTGACGGAGCGACACGTCCAGAATATACCTGCACGATGTTTGGATGATTTGAGCGAATGGTCGTATGGATCAAAGGCACGAAAGCGCTTGGATATAGACTCACGCTGCGTAGATGAATATTTCGAAGACCGGAATACAACCCCTTAAGCCCACTGCACCGGCAGCAACTCTGCGGCACACAACGCAATCCGCTGGCACGCCTGGGCTAACTTCTCCTGATCAACCACCAACCCGATCCGTATATGCCCCGCCGCACTGGGCCCGAACGCCTCCCCCGCTAGCACCGACACGCCATACCCGTCCAACAGCCGCTCGGCAAACGCCTGGGCATCGAGTCCCGTCCGGCGCACGTCCACCATCACGAACATGCCACCGTTGGGCCGCAGCGGGGTAAGCCCCGGGCAATCATCCAGCATGGCGCACACCAGGTCCCGGCGCTGGCGATACTCATCTTGCATGGACGCCACTTCAGGCAGCTCTTCCTCCAGTGCCACCTGGGCCGCCCGTTGCACGAACTCCGGCAGGCCGAACAGCATGCACAGCGACAGGTTCGCCAGGTGTTCGGCCAAGGGCTCTGGGCCGATGACCCAGCCGATGCGCCAACCGGTCATGGCGTGGGATTTGGACAGGCTGTTGATGGTCGCGGTGCGGTCGGCCATGCCCGGCAGGCTGGCCGGGCTGATGTGCTCGCCTTCGTACAACAGGTCGCTGTAGACCTCGTCACTGATCAGCCACACGTCATGCTCGATGCACAGTTGCGCCAGCGCCTGCCAGGTGGGCAATCGCAGGCTCGCGCCGGAGGGGTTGTTGGGGCTGTTGAGCAGCAGGGCTCGGGTCTTTGGGGTGATCAGGCGGGCGACATCGGTCGGTTCGACCCGGAACGCATTCTCCGGGCGTACCGCCACCGGTATCACTTTCGCGCCGCAGGCGCCGAACACCGCTTCGTAGGTGACGTACATCGGCTCGGCCACGATGACTTCGTCGCCAGGGTCGAGCAGGCATTGCGCGACCGCATACACCGCGCATTGCGCGCCCGGCAGTACCGTGACGTGCTCAGCCCCGACCGGCTGGCCGCTACGCCAACGATGACGGGTCGCGATGCTGGCGCGCAGACCGTAAAGGCCGCGCACGTCGCAATAGTGAGTATCCCCGGCCCGTAGGCTGCTCACCGCAGCATCGACGATGGCCCGCGGCGTGTCGAAATCCGGATCGCCCACCGACAGCAACAACACGTCCCTGCCCTGTTCACGCATGGCCAGTGCCCGGTCGTGGATCTGCCACGCGGCAGCCCCCTCGCCAGTGATGCGTTGGGTCAAGGCTGAATAGCGCATGTACGGCTCCTGGTTTATGCGGTGTCCAGCCTCAACCCTATCTCAAATCACAAACCGCGCCACCATCGCATTCAAACCCACCGCCAGGCGCGACAGTTCGTGGGTCGCGTCGCTCGTCTGTTGCGCGCCCGAGGCCGACTGCGTCGCCAGGTCACGAATGTTCACCAGGTTACGGTCCACCTCTCGGGACACCTGGGCCTGTTCTTCCGAGGCACTGGCGATGACCAGGTTACGTTCGTTGATCTGATGGATCGACTGGGTGATCTGTTCCAGGGCGACGCCGGCGGCACGGGCCAGTTCCAGGGTGCTCTGGGTGCGCTGGTTGCTCTGCTGCATCGATTGCACCGCCTCGCCGGTGCTGTTCTGGATGCCGGCGACCATCTTTTCGATTTCCTGGGTCGATTGCGCGGTGCGATGGGCCAGGGCCCGGACTTCATCGGCCACCACAGCGAAACCGCGTCCGGCCTCCCCCGCGCGGGCCGCCTCGATGGCGGCGTTGAGCGCCAGCAGGTTGGTTTGTTCGGCGATGGCACGGATCACGTCCAGCACCTTGCCAATGTCGCGCCCCTGAACGGCCAGGCCCTCGACCATGGTGGCGGTGGCTTGCACATCGTGGGTCATGGTCTGGATCGCCTCGACGGTCTCCACCACCCGGCTGCGACCTTCCTGTGCGGCCTGGGTCGACTGGTTCGACGCTTCGGAGGTCGACACGGCGTTGCGGGCAACCTCTTCCACGGCGGCGGTCATCTCATTGACGGCGGTCGCGGCCTGTTCGATTTCATTGTGCTGGCGTTGCAGGCCACGGGAAGATTCCTGGGTCACCGCACTCAGCTCCTCGGCGGCCGCGCCCAATTGTGTGGCGGAACCGGCGATCTGCTCGATGGTCTTGCGCAGGCTGCCTTGCATGTCGGCCAGTGCCTGGAGCAAACGAGCCGGTTCATCCTTGCCATCGATTTCAATAGCCTGGACCAGGTTACCGCCGGCGATGACCCGTGCCGCCTCCAACGCGCGGTTCAACGGTGTAACGATGCTGCGAGTCAGGAGCAGCGCCAGCACCACGGTAGCCAGCGCGGCGGCCACCGAGACGACGATGATGCCGGTGATCGCACTGTCATAGTGCTCACCCGCCACGGCCGAGGCTTCGCCGGCGCCGGTCACGTTGATCGCGATGAGCTTGTTGAGCTGCTCGCCCATCAGGTCGGTGCCTTCCTTGATCCGCGTATTGATGAGGGTGCGCAATAAATCGACCTTGTCCTGGCGCGACAGCTCCAGCATTTCCTTCTGGGCTTGCAGGTATTTATCGAGGGTCGCCGAAAAGGTTTTGTAGAGCTCGATCTCCTGCGCAGCGGGCGGCAGCTTGGCGTAGCTGCCGTTGGCCTTCTGCAGCTTTTCTACCAGCACACCGATGCGGGTCTCGGCCTCCGCGAGACTGGCCGGGTCCCGGTTGACCAGGATCCGGAACGAAAGAATGCGCATGCGCAGCACGTTCTCCAGTACGTTGGCCAGGTAGCCGACACTGGGGACTTGGGTCTGCTCCATGTCAATCGAGGCCTGGCGGATGACGGACATGCGATTGGCGGCAAATACACCGAGGGCGATCACTAGCAAGGCAATGAAGGCAAAGCCGAGAAAGGCCCGGGGAGCGATATTCAGGCTACGTAATGACATGGTAGGACCTCGGGTGATGGGGTCGAGCGTCCATGCCGGGCAGCGTATCGATTGAAAACGTTATGGGCACGCTTAACCCCTTATCGGCTGGGCTTGAGCCTTCTTTTAGGGGGCCGGTGAAATATATTTCATGATGTGTCAAAAAATCGTGGCAAGGGAGCCTGCTGTGGCGAGGGAGCTTGCTCCCGTTGGGTCGCGCAGCGGCCCCAAGAATCGATCTGCCATCGCGATCGATTCGATAGACCAAGGGTCTGCTGCGCAGCCCAGCGGGAGCAAGCTCCCTCGCCACAGTTGGCCGGTTATCGGTTTGCAACTCGCCAGAGCCGGGCAATGTCCCGGGCTCGTTCGCGCAGCAAGCGTGGTGCGTCGGCACAGGCCTGCTGCAGCGTCATCGGCCCGCTGACCAGTGCGAAGGCGGCATCGATGCCGTGCTCATACAGCGCCTGGTACCCCTCCCCCAACGTGCCGGCAATGACCACCACCGGTACGCCATGACGGCGTGCAACCCGGGCCACGCCAAACGGCGTCTTGCCCCGCAGGGTCTGGGCGTCGAAGCGGCCTTCCCCGGTAATCACCAGGTCGGCGTCCTTGATCGCATCGGCCAAACCCGTCAGTTGGGCGACGACGTCCACCCCAGTCCGAAACTGCGCTCCCAGAAACGCCTTGGCCGCGAACCCCAGGCCGCCGGCGGCGCCGCTGCCCGGTTCGTCCCTGACATCGCGGCTCAACACTTGGGCGCACTGTCCGGCGAAGTGCGCCAGGGCCTGGTCCAGTTGCTGAACCTGCTGCGCGGAGGCGCCTTTCTGGGGACCGAAAATCACTGAAGCGCCGTGGGACCCGCACAGGGGATTGTCGACATCGGCGGCAATCTCGACACTCACGCCAGCCAGACGCGGGTCCAGGCCACTCAGGTCAATGCGCGACAGGTTTGCCAGGGCCAGGCCGCCGGGTGGCAGCGGTTGCCCATGTTCATTCAGCAACGCCACGCCCAGCGCTTGCAGGGCACCCGCGCCGGCATCGTTGGTGGCACTGCCGCCGATCGCCAGGATCACCCGCCCGGCCCCTTCATCCAGGGCCGCGCGAATCAACTCGCCAGTGCCGTAGGTGCTGCTGGTACAAGCATCCCGTTGCCCCGGCGGCACCAGCTGCAAGCCACTGGCCTCGGCCATTTCAATGATCGCCGTGCGGCTGTCGGCCAACCAGCCCCAACGCGCCTCGACCGCGGCACCCAAGGGCCCCCGGACGCAGGTATGACGCCATTCGCCGTTGCACGCGGCCAGCACCGACTCCACCGTCCCCTCGCCGCCATCGGCCATCGGGCATTTGATCAACTGCGCATCCGGCCAGACCTCACCCAGCCCGGCGGCGATGGCATCGGCGACGCCCTGAGCGCTGAGGCTGTCCTTGAACGAGTCGGGGGCGATGATTATTTTCATTTTGGTCTCCGGTTCCGATGCTCAGCATGCTGCCAGCTGACCGCAGACGTGGCGCCGGTCTGCGGCACAAAAGACACCTGGGATTATTGTTCAATTTCACAAATGCCGATGCGTACACCCAAAATCCATTGTGGGGTCAGGGTGTTTGATAAATCTGTTTGATCCATACGGTGGTTCTGGGGTTTGATTGAGCCTTTCCCATCGATAAAAAGGATCTTGTCATGAGCTACCGCACGTTGGGTCACTCCGGGTTACAAGTTTCGACATTGACCCTGGGCACGATGATGTTCGGCGAACAGACCAGCACCGAGGATTCGTTGCGGATCATCGACAAGGCCTGGGACCAGGGCATCAACTTCATCGACACGGCGGACGTCTACACCAATGGCCGCTCCGAAGAAATCGTCGGCGAGGCGATTGCCAGTCGCCGCCAGGAATGGGTGCTCGCCACCAAGGTCGGCTTCGGCCCGGCGGATGGCGTGCCCAACCGCAGCGGCCTGAGCCGCAAGCATCTGTTCAATGGGATCGAGGCCAGCCTCACCCGGCTGGGCACCGATTACCTGGACATCTACTACCTGCATCGCGAAGACCACAACACCCCGCTGCACGTCACCGTGTCGGCCATCGGCGACCTGATCCGCCAAGGCAAGATCCGCTATTGGGGCCTGTCGAACTACCGTGGCTGGCGCATCGCCGAAGTGATCCGCATCGCCGACAGCCTGGGCATCGACCGGCCGGTGATCAGCCAGCCGCTTTACAACATCGTCAATCGCCAGGCGGAAACCGAGCAGATCACCGCCGCCCAGAACTATGGCCTTGGCGTGGTACCCTTCAGCCCCCTTGCCCGGGGCGTGCTCAGCGGCAAATATGCGCCGGACGTCGCGCCGGACGCCAACAGCCGCGCCGGTCGCCAGGACAAACGCATCCTGGAAACCGAATGGCGGGTCGAGTCCCTGCGCATTGCCCAGCAGATCCAGCAGTACACCCGGGAACGGGGCGTGGGTATCGTCGAGTTCGCCATCGCCTGGGTGCTGAACAACCGCGCCGTCACCTCGGCCATCGTCGGGCCGCGCACCGAGGAGCAATGGGATGGCTACACCAAGGCGCAAGCCGTGACGATCACCGCCGAGGACGAAGCCTTCATCGATTCGCTGGTGACGCCGGGGCATGCGTCGACACCGGGGTTCAACGATGTGGGGCATTTCGTGTCGGGGCGTGTGCCGCGTACGTCATAACCAAACAGTGAAATGAAAGCCTTCTGTGGCGAGGGAGCTTGTTCCCGCTGGACCGCGTAGCGGGCCCGTTGTTTGCGATTGCTACGCAATCGAGCGGGAGCAAGCTCCCTCGCCACAAGCAAGCTCCTTCCCGTCGAACTTCAATCCTTGAAAGAGGCTTCAGTGTCCAAAGGCATCGCCCTATCGGTTTCGGCCTCCGCGCTGTTCGCCGTCATGTATTACTACACCTCGCTGCTCGCACCGCTGACCGGCGTGGAGATTTTTGGCTGGCGCATGCTGCTGACGATGCCCTGTATGACGGTGTTCATGCTGGTGGCGCGGGAATGGAAGCTGGTCACCGCGCTGGTTCAGCGCCTGATCGCCACCCCACGATTGCTGATCGGCGCGATGGTGTCTTCGGCACTGATGGGCGCGCAAGTCTGGCTGTTCATGTGGGCGCCGCTCAACGGCTACAGCCTGGATGTGTCGTTGGGATATTTTCTGTTGCCGCTGTCGATGGTCCTGACCGGGCGCATCGTCTATGGCGAACGCCTGTCATACCTGCAGAAAGTCGCGGTGTTCTTCGCCACCCTTGGCGTGTGCAACGAGTTCTATCAAGTCGGTGGTTTTTCCTGGGCGACCTTGCTGGTGGTGATCGGTTATCCCATCTACTTCGTCCTGCGCAAACGCACCAAGACCGATAACCTGGGCGGGCTCTGGCTGGACATGACGCTGATGCTGCCCGTAGCACTCTGGTTCGTGCAGAGCGGTGAACAAGGCTTCAATGTGTTCGATCAGTACCCGTGGCTGTCGCTGCTGATCCCGGTGCTCGGGGTGATCAGCGCGTCGGCGCTGGTGTCCTACATCATCGCCAGCCGGCTGTTGCCGTTCGGCCTGTTCGGGTTGTTGAGCTACGTCGAACCGGTGCTGCTGCTGGTCGTTGCGTTGTTGCTGGGCGAAAGCATCAAGGCCGGAGAATGGCTGACCTATATCCCGATCTGGATGGCTGTGGCGGTGCTGGTGTTCGAAGGGTTCAAGCACCTGATGCGGCAGCGACGTCGAGCCTGAGGTTTACCCTGATCCCATGTGGGAGCGGGCTTGCTCGCGAAAGCAGAGTGTCAGGCGCCATTGATATGACTGACACTCCGTCTTCGCGAGCAAGCCCGCTCCCACATTCAGGGTTTACCGTTACTCAGTCGCCAACACCCCACGCCGCACCTGGTCACGCTCGATGGACTCGAACAACGCCTTGAAGTTGCCTTCGCCAAACCCATCGTCGCCCTTGCGCTGGATGAATTCGAAGAACACCGGCCCCATCAGGGTTTCCGAGAAGATCTGCAGCAGCAGGCGCTTGTCGTCCGGGTTGGAAGAACCGTCCAGCAGGATACCCCGCGATTGCAGTTCATCCACCGGCTCGCCGTGGTTCGGCAAACGGCCTTCGAGCATTTCGTAGTAGGTGTCCGGCGGCGCGGTCATGAAGCGCATGCCAATCTTCTTCAGCGCGTCCCAGGTCTTGACCAGGTCGTCGGTGAGGAACGCTACGTGCTGGATGCCTTCGCCGTTGAACTGCATCAGGAACTCTTCGATCTGCCCGGCGCCCTTGGACGATTCTTCGTTCAACGGTATACGGATCATGCCGTCCGGGGCGGTCATGGCCTTGGACGTCAGGCCGGTGTACTCGCCCTTGATGTCGAAGTAACGGATCTCGCGGAAATTGAACAGCTTCTCGTAGAAGCCGGCCCAGTAGGCCATGCGGCCTCGATAAACGTTGTGGGTCAGGTGGTCGATGATCTTCAGACCCGCGCCCACCGGATGACGGTCGACGCCTTCGAGGAACACGAAGTCGATGTCATAGATCGAGCTGCCTTCGCCAAAACGGTCGATCAGGTAAAGCGGCGCGCCACCGATGCCCTTGATCGCCGGCAGGTTCAGCTCCATCGGACCGGTTTCGATATGGATCGGCTGGGCACCGAGTTCCAGGGCACGCCGGTAGGCCAGCTGCGAATCCTTGACCCGGAACGCCATGCCGCATACCGACGGGCCATGCTCGGCCGCAAAGTACGAGGCCACGCTGTGGGGTTCGTTGTTGAGGATCAGGTTTATCGCGCCCTGGCGATACAGGTGCACGTCCTTGGAACGGTGCGTGGCGACCTTGGTGAAGCCCATGATCTCGAAGATCGGCTCCAGGATATTGGGTGTAGGGGATGCGAATTCGATGAATTCAAAGCCCATCAGGCCCATCGGGTTTTCGTATAGATCTGCCATGTCGGCGCCTCATCATGCTTATCAATTAACGGAACGTTAGTTGCTGGCCATGCTGAGGGCACGCGGTGGCGCGCAGGAGATACCGCGAACGCTGCGGGCGAGAAAATCGCCATAGATCAGTTGTAACCCAAGTATCTTCATTGTCGACCCAAGGCTTTTGCGGGCGAGGCTTCTGCTGCCAGAAGACGTTATTCTTATATGCGTAAATCGATTCTACACAGCGTAACCGGATTTGTCCGCCTCCTCTATCAAATCGGCTTTTTCGCCGCCCGCGCAAGGGGGCTGTTGCACAGGAAAATACCGGTCAGGATCAACCCGCCGCCCACGCACATCAAGGTCGTGAGCCGTTCGTCCAATAGCAGCGCACCCAGCAGGACCGCCGTCAGCGGGTTGAGGGCGATGAATACACCGGAACGGGTTGCGCCGATCCGGCGAATACCGTCATACCAGGCGATATAGGCCAGGGCCGAGCCCAACACGCCAAGATAAAGCAGGCTCAGCCACTGCCTCATGTCCAGCCCGCGCAGGGCTTCGAAGTGAACCTCCCCCCCGGCTGCACAGACCAGCCACAACATCACCGTGCCCAGCAGGATCGACCAGGTTACCGTTTGCAATGGGCCGAGGCTTTCATTCAGGTTTCGGGAAAACAGCGAATAAATGCCCCACCCCAGTACGCAGCCGAAAATCAGCAGATCACCGATCCAGCTCTGCGCGGACGCCTCCAGCAAGAGAGGATCGCGACTGACGATGACCAGCCCCGCGCCGCCGATGCACAGCACGATTGCGCCTACTTTCAACCGACTTAACCGCTCCTTGAACAGCCACCAGGACGCCAGGCCGATCACCGCCGGGTTCAAGGCCACGATCAGCGAGGCCCGCGAGGCATTGATGTAGTGCAAGCCGTAGAAGAAACACAGGTTGTAGAAAAGGATGCCGAAGAACCCCAGCACCGCCAGTTGCACCCCCTGTTTCAACGTAGGCCTGGCCAGCGGGATCCTTGCCAGGAAGAGGAACAGCAACAGCGCCACACTGGCCAGCAGGAAGCGCAGACTGGCGGCCAGCAGGGGCGCCAAGGCATCGGACAGGATCCTGCCAGCCACGAAAGTGCCGCCCCAGATCATGGTGACCATGGATAGCTTCAGGTAAACAGACAGGTCCGAGGGCGTTGGTAAGGCTTGTTCGAGGGTTTTCATGGGTCACCGCAGACAATTAAAGCAAGGTACACAACCTTGTGGCGCTATCCGATTCAACCCGGATACCTCATTATCCAGTTCATATTAAGTCATCGTAAAATGAGCAATCCCTCATGACCCTCACCCAACTCGAAATCTTCTCCCTGGTCGCCGAGCTACGTGGTTTCACCGCTGCTGCGACGCGTCTGGGCATCGGCCAGTCGGCGGTGTCCCACGCCATCAAGTCGCTGGAGCAGGAGCTGGGGGTCGAGCTGCTCAAGCGTCACCAGTCCGTGGTTGAACTCAGCGACATCGGCCAACAGTTGCTCCTGCGCGCCCGCGCCATGCTTGGGTTGGCCAATACCTTGCGCCAGGAAGCCGCCGACGCACGCGGCATGCGCCGTGGTACTTTGCGCATCGGCTCGTTCGGCCCGACCTCATCGATCAAGCTGTTGCCCGCCATCCTGCAGCGCTATCGGGCCCTGCATCCAGGAATTGAGGTGCACATCGACGAAGGGCCGGACCGGCAAGTCATCCAATGGCTGGATGAGCGGCGGATCGATGTCGGCTTCGTGGTGCTGCCTGAGGAGCGTTTCGATACGTTCGCCCTGATGCAAGACCAGATGGTCGCGCTCCTCCCCACTGCCCACCCCCTCGCCGCCCGAACCAGCCTGAGCCTGCATGACCTGTGCGGCGATCCCTTCGTGCTCACCGAGGCCGGATCGGCAGAGTTGGTCACGCGCCTGTTCAATGCCGCCCGGCTCGCACCCAACGTGCGCTATCGCTGTTCACAACTGCTCAGCACATTGAACACCGTCAGCCGGGGTGAGGCCGTGACCGTGGTCTCCGAGGGCTCGCTGCCTGAGGGGGATCACCCGGGCTTCGTGGTACGGCCCTTGTCGCCTCCGGTTCCGCGCCAGATCGGCCTGGCGGTGCTGGACAGCCGCCAGGTTTCACCCGCCACTCGGGCATTTATCGAGTTGGCCTTGTCTATCGAATGAAGAAAGCTCGGTTCTAGCGGACGATATCGTAATGCCACCCATGGACAATCGAAGCACAACTTCCATTGGACTACCCAGTTGAATCTATACTTGGTACACAACGGCCTCGCGCAGACAGCGCTGCAACTTGAGGAAAACGTTTGCTCTTGTTACATGACGAAAAAGATACGATTTACACTGCCCGGTTTAACTACTACAATTTTTCTGCCTGTGCTGGATAGCAGGAGAGTCATTTATCACCGAGGCGCGTCAAAGCGCTTGGCTTATAGCTTTGTCTGCGGTTGGTCTCAGCCAAATATTTGATTGGAGTAACGATAATTGTCCAGACTCGTTGAATTTCGTAAAGCCGAAAAGGCCCTTCAGGATCAGCTCAAACAGCTGGAAATGCTGAAGAATGATGCCGGGCTCAAGAAAGAAATCGAATTCGAAGAAAAGCTCCAGGCACTGATGAAAACCTACGACAAGGGCTTGCGCGACATCATCGCAATTCTTGACCCGAACCCGTCAAAAGCGGGGTCTTCATCGACCAAGGCGCCTAAGACCCGCCGTGCACGAGTGGTCAAGGTCTATCAGAACCCGCACACCGGCGAACTGATCGAAACCAAGGGCGGCAATCACCGCGGCCTGAAAGCATGGAAAGAACAATACGGCGCGAGCACCGTCGACTCCTGGGTACGCAGCTGACACCCAGGATGAATAAAAAAAGCCCTGAATACCTCAGGGCTTTTTCATGGACTCAAACTTCTGGAATAAGCCTGACGTATTAGCTTGATAGCCCTATAGTTTCAGACTATTTCGTACCGCCTGTATTTCATCCTGGCTTTCAACAAATACCTGCGCCTGTCCCGCATAGGACAGTACATAGGCCCGGCCTTCATTAAGTGCTGCGACCAGTGTCTGAGACAACACATGTCGGCCATTCTGTGTGATCGTGCAGGTAGTTTCCAGGGCGGTTACCCCGCCCAACAGGGAAGCATGAATCTTATTGCATACACTTTGATAACCACCCTGGAAAAAATCCTTCTGGATTGACTTGCGCATTTCCAGGAGCACGCCTTGCAAATTGACTTGATGATCGGGATCGACGGGCGTTGCGGTCAGCTCCATGACCATGACGGCATTGCCTGTCGAGTCATTCTTGGTCGCCCGTTGCCGAGAGGTGCCTGGCGCCGCCGGCGCGGCAGACGCAGCGGAAGGCAGCGGCTCGATGAACCAGCCCTGGGGCCAGGTGACCTGCGGTTCGGCGGCCTGGCCGCTGGCACTCGCAGCAATGGCAAAAAACAGGACGAACAACGAAAGGAACGGTCGAATCATTGCACTGCACTCAAGGACGAATCGCGAAGTCTGAAGCTCACCGCATGACCAGGCAATAGCCGCACACGGTTTGGCGATGTCGCGGCCTCTGCGTATCATGCCTGACGCAAGCCACAGAACCGTCGCGCCAAGCCCTGCGACGTCGTTTGCCCCACTTATTTTCCGGAGGGCCCATGAGCCTGCACGAACTCGACACTTTCCCGGGCGTCACCGCCCAACCCGATGCCGCCACGGCTAACTTCGTCTTCAACCACACCATGCTGCGGGTCAAGGACATTACCAAGTCCCTGGACTTCTATACCCGCGTCCTGGGCTTCTCGCTGGTGGAAAAGCGCGACTTCCCTGAAGCCGAATTCAGCCTGTACTTCCTCGCCCTGGTGGACAAGCGCCAGATTCCGGCGGACGCCGCGGCACGCACCGAGTGGATGAAATCGATCCCCGGCATCCTGGAACTGACCCACAACCACGGTACCGAAAGCGACCCGGCATTCGCTTACCACAACGGCAACACCGATCCGCGCGGGTTCGGTCACATCTGCATCTCGGTACCGGATGTAGTCGCCGCCTGCGAACGCTTCGAAGCGTTGGGCTGTGACTTCCAGAAGCGCCTGAGCGACGGCCGCATGAAAAGCCTGGCGTTCATCAAGGACCCGGATGGCTACTGGGTCGAGATTATCCAGCCTGCGCCGCTCTAAGCAGCACTGAGAGCCAGCTGTAGAAGTGAGCTTGCTTGAACTGATGCAGGCTGCACCGACGCTTTCGCGAGCAAGCCCGCTCCCACACTGGAATCAGGTCGTACAGGATTGCTGTGATCGACGCGCACTACTGTGGGAGCGGGCTTGCTCGCGAATGGGGCGGCCCGGTCTTGAGCTGATCTGCAAAAAATAAAAAACCCCATGAGCCTGGCCCATGGGGTTTTGTTTTTCCAGCGCGCGGCTGCTTATGCCGGAGCGGAGGTACGGATCAGATGGTCAAAGGCGCTCAACGAAGCCTTGGCGCCCTCGCCTACGGCGATCACGATCTGCTTGTACGGCACGGTGGTCACATCGCCGGCCGCAAACACACCGGGAATGGAGGTTTCCCCCCGGGCGTCGACAATGATCTCGCCACGTGGTGACAGCTCGACGGTCCCCTTGAGCCAGTCGGTGTTGGGCAACAGGCCGATCTGCACGAAGATCCCCTCCAGGGCCACGTCCAGCACTTCACCGCTCGGACGATCCTTGTAGCGCAGGCCGTTGACCTTCTGACCGTCGCCCGTCACTTCGGTGGTCTGGGCGTTGGTTATCACCGTCACGTTCGGCAAGCTGTGCAGCTTGCGCTGCAACACCGCATCGGCGCGCAATTGCACATCGAATTCCAGCAAGGTGACATGGGCGACGATGCCGGCCAGGTCGATGGCCGCTTCGACACCAGAATTGCCCCCGCCAATCACGGCCACGCGCTTGCCCTTGAACAGCGGACCGTCACAGTGCGGGCAGTACGCCACGCCCTTGTTGCGGTATTGCTGCTCCCCTGGCACGTTCATTTCACGCCAGCGGGCGCCAGTCGCCAGGATCACGGTCTTGGCCTTGAGGCGCGCACCGCTGGCGAACCGGACTTCGTGCAGTGCGCCGTCCGTGCCAGGCACCAGCGCATCGGCACGTTGCAGGTTCATGATGTCTACGTCGTATTGCTTGACGTGCTCTTCCAGGGCCACGGCCAGTTTCGGTCCTTCGGTTTCCTGGACCGAGATGAAGTTCTCGATGGCCATGGTATCGAGCACCTGACCGCCGAAGCGTTCGGCCGCCACACCAGTGCGGATGCCTTTACGGGCCGCATAGATCGCCGCCGACGCGCCGGCCGGGCCACCGCCGACCACCAACACATCGAAGGCGTCCTTGGCGCTGATTTTTTCGGCCTGGCGTTCGATGCCGCTGGTGTCGATCTTGGCGAGAATCTCTTCCAGGCCCATGCGGCCCTGACCGAAGTTCTCACCGTTCAAGTAGATGCTCGGCACGGCCATGATCTGACGCTCATCGACCTCGGCCTGGAACAGCGCGCCGTCGATGGCGACATGGCGGATGTTCGGGTTCAGCACCGCCATCAGGTTCAGCGCCTGGACGACGTCCGGGCAGTTCTGGCACGACAGCGAGAAATAAGTCTCGAAGTTGAACTCGCCTTCAAGGGCGCGGATCTGTTCAATGACTTCGACACTGGCCTTCGAGGGGTGACCGCCGACTTGCAGCAAGGCCAGCACCAGCGAAGTGAATTCGTGGCCCATGGGAATGCCGGCGAAACGCAGGCTGATATCGGCTCCCGGGCGGTTCAACGAGAACGATGGCTTACGCGCATCGGTGCCGTTGTCGAGCAAGGTGATCTGGGTGGAGAGGCTGGCAATGTCTTTGAGCAGCGCCAGCATTTCCTGGGATTTCGCACCGTCGTCGAGGGATGCAACGATCTCGATCGGTTGGGTGACCCGTTCCAGATATGACTTCAACTGAGCTTTAAGATTGGCGTCCAACATACGGGCGATTTCCATTTTTTGAATTTCAGAAAAAACAACGCCCGAGCGAATCTCGCCCGGGCGTTTTTTTGTGGGCGGTGCGGCTTACTTAAGTGCGGGTGACCGCCCTCAAAGGACTCACGGTCTTAGATCTTGCCAACCAGATCCAGGGACGGAGCCAGGGTGGCCTCGCCTTCTTTCCATTTGGCCGGGCAGACTTCGCCAGGGTGAGCGGCAACGTACTGGGCGGCTTTGATCTTGCGCAGCAGCTCGGAAGCGTCACGGCCTACACCACCGTCGTTGATTTCGACAATCTTGATCTGACCTTCCGGGTTGATTACGAACGTACCGCGGTCAGCCAGGCCAGCTTCTTCGATCAGCACGTCGAAGTTGCGGGAGATGGTCAGGGTCGGATCGCCGATCATGGTGTACTGGATCTTGCCGATGGCTGGCGAAGTGTTGTGCCAGGCAGCGTGGGCGAAGTGAGTGTCGGTCGACACACTGTAGATCTCGACGCCCAGCTTCTGGAACTCGGCGTAGTTGTCGGCCAGGTCTTCCAGCTCGGTTGGGCAAACGAAAGTGAAGTCAGCCGGGTAGAAGAACACGACAGACCACTTGCCTTTCAGGTCGGCGTCCGATACTTCGACGAAAGCGCCGTTTTTGAATGCGGTAGCTTTGAACGGTTTGACTTGGCTGTTGATGATAGGCATCGGTGTTTCTCCATCAGGGTTGAAAGTTGATGGAGAGAAGCTTACCCACTCACTCTCCACCTGGCTCGTTGGCAAAGCTGATGCGAATAATTGGTTTTGACTATCAGGGAACTGTATAGATAGAAAAAATCTGTAGAAGCTGCCACAACCCGGCAGCTTCTACACAACAGCGTCAGGCCGCGGGTGTACGCATGGTGACGAACTCTTCGGCGGCGGTAGGATGCACGCCGATGGTTTCGTCAAAATCGCGTTTGCTGGCGCCGGCCTTGAGGGCAATGGCCAGACCCTGAACGATTTCCCCGGCGTCGGGACCGACCATATGGCAACCCAGGACCTTGTCGGTCCGGGCATCCACCACCAGTTTCATCAGTGTGCGCTCCTGGCAGTCGGTCAGGCTCAGCTTCATCGGCCGGAAACGGCTTTCGAAAATCTGCACCTCATGCCCTTCTTCCCTGGCCTGTTCTTCGGTCAGGCCGACCGTGCCGATGTTCGGCAGGCTGAATACCGCGGTGGGAATCATCCGGTAGTCCACCAGCCGGTACTGCTCGGGCTTGAACAGACGCCGCGCCACCGCCATGCCCTCGGCCAGGGCGACGGGTGTCAGCTGTACTCGGCCGATCACATCGCCAATGGCGAGGATCGACGGCTCGGTGGTCTCGTATTTTTCATTGACCTTTACAAAGCCTTTCTCATCCAACGCGACAGCGGTGTTCTCCAGACCGAGGTTATCGAGCATCGGCCGCCTACCGGTGGCGTAGAAGACGCAATCGGTCATCAGCGTACGGCCGTCCTTGAGGGTCACTTCCAGGCTGCCATCGGCCTGCTTGTCGATGCGCTGGATATCGGCATTGAACTGCAGGTCCAGGCCCCGGCGCGTCAACTCTTCAGCCAGGTGCTTGCGCACCGCAGCGTCAAAGCCGCGCAGGAACAGCTCGCCGCGATACAGCAGAGACGTCTGCGCGCCCATGCCGTGGAAAATCCCGGCGAACTCCACCGCGATGTAGCCACCTCCCACCACCAGCACGCGCTTGGGCAGTTCCTTGAGGAAAAAAGCCTCATTGGAACTGATGGCATGCTCGCGCCCTGGAATCTGCGGGATGACCGGCCAACCACCGGTGGCGACCAGGATGTGCTCGGCGGTATGGCGCTGGCCGTTGATCTCCACCTCATGGGGGCCAGTGATCTTCGCATGGCCCTCATGCAACGCCACGCCGCTGTTGACCAGCAGATTGCGATAGATACCGTTGAGGCGGTTGATCTCCTGGTCCTTGTTGGCAATCAGCGTGGCCCAGTCGAAACTCGCCTCCCCCGCCGTCCAGCCATAGGCCGAAGCCTGCTCGAAGTCTTCGGCATAATGCGCGCCATAGACCAGCAGCTTCTTCGGAACGCAACCGACGTTCACGCAGGTACCACCCAGGTAGCGGCTCTCCGCCACGGCCACCCTGGCGCCAAAACCTGCGGCGAACCGTGCAGCCCGCACACCACCGGAACCGGCGCCAATCACATACAGGTCAAAATCGTAGGCCATTACTCTCTCCTTTGGCAGGCCACCAGCATACCCGCTGTTTCCAGACGGGTCAGCGTTGGGTGGGTTATGGGGGCGAAAAATGAAAATGCCAGGGTGAAGTTCATCAAGGATAAAGCTGAGCGCCGCCCCTTGTGGCGAGGGGATTTATCCCCTCGCCACAAGGTTCTATGCCAGACATGGCAATGCATTGCCCGCAAAAAAAAAGCCCCGAACCAGTCGGGGCGTTTTTCAGTTCGCGGCGTGGGCTATCAGTAAGCCTTGCCGGTCTTGTAGAAGTTCTCGAAGCAGAAGTTGGTCGCGTCGATGTAGCCTTCGGCGCCACCGCAGTCGAAACGCTTGCCCTTGAACTTGTAGGCCATGACGCAGCCGTTCTGGGCCTGTTTCATCAGGGCATCGGTGATCTGGATTTCACCACCCTTGCCAGGCTCGGTCTGTTCGATCAGGTCGAAGATGTCCGGCGTCAGGATGTAGCGGCCGATGATCGCCAGGTTCGACGGAGCGTCTTCAGGCTTTGGCTTTTCAACCATGCTGTGCACGCGATAGATGTCGTCGCGGATCATTTCGCCGGCGATCACGCCGTACTTGTTGGTTTCCTGCGGATCGACTTCCTGGATTGCCACGATGGAACAGCGGAATTGCTTGTACAGCTTGACCATCTGGGTCAGCACGCCGTCGCCTTCCAGGTTGACGCACAGGTCGTCCGCCAACACCACGGCGAAAGGTTCGTCGCCGATCAATGGACGGCCGGTCAGGATCGCGTGGCCCAGGCCTTTCATTTCAGTCTGGCGGGTGTAGGAGAACGAACACTCATCCAGCAGTTTGCGGATACCGACCAGGTACTTTTCCTTGTCGGTGCCCTTGATCTGGTTTTCCAGCTCATAGCTGATGTCGAAATGGTCTTCCAGCGCGCGCTTGCCACGGCCGGTCACGATGGATATTTCATTCAGGCCCGCATCGAGGGCTTCTTCGACACCGTACTGGATCAGTGGCTTGTTCACCACCGGCAGCATTTCTTTGGGCATGGCCTTAGTCGCTGGCAGGAAGCGAGTACCGTAACCGGCTGCAGGGAACAAGCATTTCTTGATCATATGAATCCTTTAAAAGGCGGTGTGTACGACGGGTTTCGGCGCAGTCTAATCAGGCCGCGGGCACCTTACAATGCCTGCACTGGCCAACCGATGCCATCATAGAGAAATAAACCGGCGGATAGTTCAATCGCCTTTCGTTTCGGGGGTTCAACGGTCCAACGGTAAGCCCGCTGGCACCGTTTGCATGCATTTGGCGTATCATGGCGCCCTCGATCCCGCCAATGAGGCAGCTAGATGTCGGCAACACGAAACGCAAACGGTTATTCGGTCAGTCAGGACAAGGACGGCCAATGGTGGATTGTCAATTACCATGGCGAGCAGGTTGCCGGTCCCTTGCCTACCAAGACCATGGCGGTGGAAGTGGCCGCGGTGTTCCAGGACGAGCGTCCTGCGCCCGCCGCCAAGGAGCGCGAAAAAGCGCCGGCCCGCAACGATCGCCGCAAGAAATAACCGCAAGGGCCTGCATCAGTCGCCTTGCGGCAGGGTGCAGGCCAGCTGTTTATCTGTACCGCAATGACCATTCGCTATAACCTCGCGCAGTCCCCTCCCTTTTCGATGACCACTCCATGAAAACTTATCTGGCGCTGTTTACGGTCCTGGCCCTGGCGGGTTGTGCCTCGACGGAAAGTACCTACCTGGCCAACGGCGAGCAGGGCCTGACCATCGACTGTTCAGGCGAAGCCAATTCCTGGGCCGCCTGCTATGAAAAAGCCGATGCCTCCTGCGCCGGCACCGGCTACCGTATCGTTGGCACCGATGGTACGCCCCAGGCCAATGAAAGCGACAAGACCCTGGGCGTGAATGTCGGCAACTTCACCAGTCGCAGTGTCGTGGTCGTGTGCAAGTAAGGTCAGGCCGGAGCTGATACCGTTATCAGCCGGAAATGCAGGCGTTGGCCGCGTCCTGCACATCACCCGGGCGCACCGGTACATTGGACATGCTTTCATGCAGCTTGATGCTGCTGCCGCTGGAGCGTTCGTCAATGTCGAACACCGCGGCCGGCAGGCTCGAAAGTTTGCCGGGGACGATCAGGCGGACGCCGTTCTTGTGGGGTTCCATCTGCAACGCGCCGCGGCTGTCGGCCAGCTTGTCAGCGACGCACCGGGCATATTCGTGGGGTTTCTTACCGGAGATAACACTCATGGTGGGCGGCGTCTGGTTGATGTCCGATACCGATGCACATCCACCCAAGGCCAATGCCAACACCCACGCACTACGCTTCATATGATTCCTCCGACAAAGACCCTCCGACAGCGTAGAAGCCGTTTTTCTCCGGTGCCCCGCGCTTTTTTATTTGGCACCGTCGTGTCAAATCGCGGAAGTCGGGTCAGGGACCGGCTTTTAACCCACGGTGCTGATAAACTGCGTCCCATTATTGCAGCCTCTACCGTGTCGAGCGTGTAGAAAAAAAGCCCTTCTGGAGGCGCCCATGAAATTCATCCACCAACGCGAGCACCTCAACGAAGACGATATTGTCGTCATCGAATGCTCCCAGACGTGCAACATCCGCCTGATGAACGACGCGAACTTCCGCAGTTTCAAGAATGGCGGACGCCACACTTACCACGGCGGCGCGTTCGATACGTTCCCGGCGCGAATCACCGCACCGAGTACCGGCTTCTGGAACATCACCATCGACACCGTCAGCCGCCGGGCCATTAGCGTCACGCGCAAGCCGACCCTGACCCACAAGATCAAAATCGTCCGGCGCTCCAGCTCGAAACTGAGCTGAGCCCCCTGCTCACATAGGCAAAACCGTGGCCCAGACAACCAAATACGTCATCAAATACAAACTCAACGACAAACGCCGCTTCGAGTTCGCGCAGCTGGAAACCGGCACTGAGGAAGAAGCCCGAGCAGCGCTGGAGGCGATGCATGGGCAGAGCGACGATGTGATCAGCGACGTCAAGGTCAGCAAGGCGTTGTAGTCCCCTCCGAGGCTTTTGTGGCGAAGGGATTTATCCCCTCGCCACGGGGTGATGCAATATCAGATGGCCGCGGGCCACAAACAAACATTAACCGCAAGCGCCGGAGTGCCGGACAGCCCAACACCCACCAGACTGACCAATCCTATTCCCCAGGATTGTCACCATGCCCTCTACCTCACATTCGCTGAGCCAGTCCCTCGATGCAATCGACCAGCCAGCCCTGGAACAAAGCCTCGAGCAGCATGGCAGTGGCGTGCTTCGCCGTCTTTTGCCGGTGACTCAATGTCATCAGCTCAGCAGCCTGTACCCACAGCCCGGGCTGTTCCGTTCCCGGGTGATCATGGCCCGCCATGGATTCGGGCGCGGCGAATATCAATATTTCCGCTACCCGTTGCCCGCTATCGTCCAGCAGCTGCGTGAAACGTTGTATCCGCTGCTGGTGCCCCTGGCGAACCGCTGGAACGAACACATGGGCCTTGAAACGAGATACCCCGACGCACACTGCGATTTCATTCGGCATTGCCATGGCGCCGGGCAACAGCGTCCGACGCCGTTGCTGCTGCAATACGGCCCTCAGGATTACAACTGCCTGCATCAGGATCTGTACGGCGAGCAGGTATTCCCGCTGCAGGTGGCGATACTGCTGTCGGAACCGGGCCAGGACTTTACCGGCGGCGAATTCGTGCTCACCGAACAACGCCCACGCATGCAGTCGCGCCCCCAGGTCATCGGTCTGAAACAAGGCGATGCCGTGGTGTTTGCCGTGCATCAACGACCGGTCAAAGGCGTTCGCGGTTATTATCGGGTGAACATGCGCCATGGCGTCAGCCGCGTGCACAGCGGCCAACGGCACACCTTGGGAATCATTTTTCATGACGCGCAATGACGACACCCCGATCACGCTGGACCTGTTCGCCGACGAGTCGCCGGCGACACCCGGCCAGATCGAACAGATTGGCCAGCAGGCGTTCGTGCTGCGCGGGTTTGCCCTGCCTTGGCTGGAGCAGTTGCTGCCGGCCCTGGAAACGGTCTTGCAGACCGCGCCGTTCCGGCAGATGGTCACGCCCGGCGGCTTTACCATGTCGGTGGCCTTGAGCAGTTGCGGTGCGCTGGGCTGGACCACCGACCGCTGCGGCTATCGCTACACCGCCCATGACCCACAGAGCGGCCGCCCCTGGCCCGACATGCCGACGCTGTTCCGCGAACTGGCCCAGGCCGCCGCACGAGCAGCGCATTTCGAGCACTTCGAGCCCGACGCCTGCCTGATCAACCGCTATGTGCCGGGGGCGCGGATGTCGTTGCACCAGGATAAGAATGAACGCAGCCTCACCGCCCCCATCGTCTCGATATCCCTGGGCCTGCCGGCGGTGTTCCAGTTCGGCGGATTCGAGCGCAGCGACAAGCCCTTGCGCGTTCCGCTGTTTCACGGCGACATCGTGGTCTGGGGCGGCGTCGACCGGCTGCGTTACCACGGCGTGCTGCCGCTCAAGGACGGTCGGCATCCACGGCTGGGCGCGCAGCGGATCAACCTGACGTTCCGCACCGCCGGATAACCATGCAGAATTCAACCGCAAGACCCGGAGTGTCGCCCTCCCACCGGCTGGTTACTGTAGCCAAAACGGGCCAATGGACAGAACGACCATGAACACCACTTCGAACACCCTCGCCCCTGAACTCGATCCTCGCTGGGCCGCCGTGCTCGCCCGGGACCCTCGCGCCGACGGGCAATTCGTCTACGGCGTGAAAACCACCGGCATCTACTGCCATCCCAGCAGCCTGTCGCGCCTGCCCAATCCGCGCAACGTCGAATTCTTCGACACCCCGGAACAGGCCCAGGCAGCCGGCTATCGCCCCAGCAAACGCGCCGCCAGGGACCAGACCCAGGTGGCCGCCCAACAAGCCGCCCGGGTCGCGGCGGCCTGCCGGCAGATCGAAGCGGCGGAGGAACTGCCGGGGCTCAATGAGCTGGCCCGAAGCGCAGGCTTGAGCCCGTTCCACTTCCATCGGATCTTCAAGACCGTCACCGGCCTGACCCCCAAGGGCTACGCCGCCGCCCACCGCTCGCGCAAGGTGCGTGAACGCCTGGCCGACGCCGGGACCGTCACCGAAGCGTTGTACGACGCCGGTTTCAATTCCAACAGCCGCTTTTACGAAGCAGCCGATAAAGTGCTGGGTATGAAACCCGCCGACTACCGTGCCGCCGGGCAGAACACCGATATCCGCTTCGCCGTCGGACAATGCTCCCTGGGAGCGATCCTGGTGGCGCAAAGCGAACGCGGCGTGTGCGCCATCCTTTTGGGGGACGACCCCGACGCACTGGTCCGCGACCTGCAGGACAAATTCCGCCGCGCCAACCTCATCGGTGCCGACCGGGAATTCGAGCAACTGGTCGCGCAGGTGGTCGGTTTCATCGAAGCGCCCGCCCTGGGCCTGAATCTACCCCTGGATCTGCAGGGCACGGCATTCCAGGAGCGGGTCTGGCAGGCCCTGCGAGAGATTCCGCCGGGCAGTACCGCCAGCTACGCCGAGATCGCCCAGCGCATCGGCCTGCCCAAAGCCGTGCGTGCGGTGGCCCAAGCCTGTGGCGCCAACAGCCTGGCCGTGGCAATCCCCTGTCACCGGGTGGTGCGCAGCGACGGCAACCTCTCGGGCTATCGCTGGGGGGTGGAGCGCAAGCGTCAGTTACTGGCGCTGGAGCGCTCGGCCGGGGACTGAACGCCGATGTAGATCGCCACCGAGTCAGGGCCGTTGTAGACCTCGAAATCGGTGACAAAACGGCGCAGGGTCTGCGGGTTGTCGGCAAAGTATGCCCAGATCAGGCCCCAGGTCTGGATCACACAGTCGGGCATCGGTCCCTTGGCCGAGAACACCAGGTAATCGCCACCCTCGATGTCCACGACGGGGTAGCCCGGGCTCGTCGCGTCGACCTCCACGCCGGCGGTTACATCGAAGTGGCCGGTCGCATCCGATTCATAGTTGGAATACACCCCATAGACGAACGACTCCGAGCGCCTGGCCGGAATCCGGTCGAACAGCCCCTCGGTGAAGAACCGCTCCCACATCGGGCCGATCCTTGCCGTTTCCGGTTGCTGCTCGTCGGTGTTACGGGTACGGACTTGCAAGCCCGCCACGCTGAAGGGTTCGACTGCCTTGAGTTTTACGTCCATGGCTAGGGCTCCTGGGTAAGTGAAGCACGCATGGTAATCCTCTCACCCGGGGGATCAAGCGCTGGCCTTCGATTGAAAAACTCGACTGGCCCAAGCGGGGTCACACCTGCTACAAACAGGGTTTCTTGCCCTGCCGGAGCACCCTGCATATGAGTCAATGGCCAGACACTCGCATCCTCGACCTGCTCGGTATCGAGCTGCCCATCATCCAGGGGCCGCTGGCCGGGGTGACCGGCCCCGCCATGGTGATCGCCACTTGCAACGCCGGCGGGCTGGGCTCGATGCCGGCAGCGATGCTGGATGTCGAGCAACTGCGCCAGGCGCTGACGACGATCAGCGAGCAGACCGACAAGCCGTTCAACGTGAATTTTTTCTCCCATCGGCCACCGGCCTTCGACGAGCAGCGGGCCGAGGCCTGGAAGCAGCGGCTCAAGCCCTACTATGAGGAACTGGGGGCCGACTTCGAGGCACCGACGCCGGTATCAAACCGCACGCCATTCGATGACGCGGCCTGCCAGGTGCTGGAGGAGATGCGACCAAAAGTGGTCAGCTTCCATTTCGGCCTGCCGGAGCAATCCCTGCTGGATCGGGTAAAGGCCACCGGGGCGAAGATCCTTTCATCGGCGACCACCGTCGAGGAGGCCATCTGGCTGGAGCAACGCGGTTGCGATGCGATCATCGCCAT
Organism: Pseudomonas sp. SJZ078; assembly: GCF_007828255.1. Lineage (NCBI taxonomy): Bacteria > Pseudomonadati > Pseudomonadota > Gammaproteobacteria > Pseudomonadales > Pseudomonadaceae > Pseudomonas > Pseudomonas sp. SJZ078. The sequence continues at coordinate 163,858 of NZ_VIUG01000005.1, forward strand.
GGGCTACGAGGCCGGCGGCCATCGTGGGATGTTCCTCAGCGACGATCTGAACACCCAGGTGGGCCTGTTTGCCTTGCTGCCCCAGGTGGTGGATGCGGTGAAAGTGCCGGTAATCGCCACCGGCGGCATCGGCGATGCGCGGGGGATCGTCGCGGCGTTTGCCCTGGGCGCATCGGCGGTACAACTGGGCAGCGCGTACCTGTTCACGCCCGAGGCCAAGATCAGCGCATCCCATCACCGGGCGTTGCGCACCGCCAGGGAAAGCCAGACCGCCGTGACCAACCTGTTCACCGGGCGACCGGCCCGGGGTATCGTCAACCGGGTGATGCGTGAAGTCGGCCCGATGAGCCCGCTGGCACCGGCATTCCCCCTGGCAGGTGGCGCCTTGATGCCACTGCGGGCCAAGGATGAAGCCGACTTCAGCAACCTCTGGGCGGGCCAGGCGTTTCCCATGGGCCGGGAGTTGCCCGCCGGCGAACTGACCCGGCGCCTGGCCGATGAAGCATTGGCAAGGCTTGGCAAGGGGATTTGACTCCACAAGGATCTTTACAGCGGCCACATAACCCTGTGGGAGCGGGCTTGCTCGCGAAAGCGGTGGGCCAGTCACTATCCATGTTGGATGTGCCGACGCCTTCGCGAGCAAGCCCGCTCCCACAGAGGTCTGGTACTTCAGCAGCATCTGTTTCAAACACAAATCCTTGTGGGAGCGAGCCTGCTCGCGATGAGGCCGGCACATTCAACCAATACCAACTGCAACAGCGCAAAACTCACATTCCGTTTGCCAGGCATTCGCTATATATTTCCGTATACAGCGAACCCACCCCCTACGGAGTCTTCAATGCGCCCCATCCGCTTCTCGCCATGGCTGCTGTCCACCTTCCTGATCGCCGGCGCAGCCCAGGCCGATGAAGTGCAGGTGGCCGTGGCCGCCAATTTCACCGCACCGATCCAGGCCATTGCCGCCGACTTCGAAAAGGACACCGGGCACAAACTGGTGGCAGCCTATGGCGCAACGGGGCAGTTCTATACCCAGATCAAGAATGGCGCGCCCTTCGAAGTGTTCCTCGCCGCCGACGACACCACCCCAGCCAAACTGGAAAATGAAGGCGACACTGTCAAGGGCTCACGCTTCACCTACGCCATCGGCACGCTGGCGCTGTGGTCGGCCAAGGACGGCTATGTCGATGACCAGGGTCAGGTGCTCAAGAACAACGGTTTCCAGCACCTGTCCATCGCCACCCCCAAGGCCGCGCCCTATGGCCTGGCCGCGACCCAGGTGCTGGAGAAATTGGGGTTGGCCGCACAGGTCAAGGGCAAGATCGTTGAAGGCCAGAACATCACCCAGGCCTATCAATTCGTCTCCACCGGCAACGCCGAACTTGGCTTCGTGGCGCTGTCCCAGGTGTACAAGGACGGCAAGCCCACCGGCGGTTCGGCATGGATCGTCCCGGCCGAACTGCATGACCCGATCAAACAGGACGCGGTGATCCTCGGTAAAGGCCGCGACAATCCTGCCGCCAAGGCCCTGATGGACTACCTCAAGGGCCCGAAAGCCGCCGCCATCATCCAAGCCTACGGTTACCAACGCTAAATGCCGCTGACCAGTGCCGATTATTCAGCGATCTGGCTGACCCTGAAGCTCGCCGCGCTGACGACAGTGATTCTGCTGCTCATAGGCACGCCCATCGCCCTGTGGCTGTCGCGCAGCCGATCCTGGTTGCGCGGGCCGGTGGGCGCGGTGGTGGCCCTGCCGCTGGTGCTGCCACCCACGGTGATCGGCTTCTACCTGCTCCTGGCATTGGGGCCCAATGGCTGGATCGGCCAACTGACCCTGGCCCTCGGATTGGGCACCCTCACGTTCAGTTTCACCGGGTTGGTGATCGGCTCGGTGATTTACTCCATGCCGTTTGTGGTGCAGCCGTTGCAGAACGCGTTCTCGGCCATTGGCAATCGTCCCCTGGAGGTCGCCGCCACCTTGCGCGCCGGTCCCTGGGACACCTTCTTCAGCGTCATCCTGCCCTTGGCCAGCCCCGGCTTCATCACCGCAGCCATTCTCGGCTTCGCCCACACTGTCGGCGAGTTCGGCGTGGTACTGATGATCGGCGGCAATATCCCGGACAAGACCCGGGTGGTGTCGGTGCAGATCTACGACCACGTCGAAGCCCTGGAATACGCCCAGGCCCACTGGCTGGCGGCGGCGATGCTGGTATTTTCATTCGTTGTGCTGCTGGCGCTGTATTCCAGCCGCAGGACCCGGACAGCCTGGAGCTGATCGATGATTCAGGCGCGCTTGCAGCTCGACCATGGCAGTTTTTCCCTGGACCTGGATGTGCAACTGCCGGGCCGCGGCGTGACGGCGCTGTACGGTCCGTCCGGCTCCGGCAAAACCACCTGCCTGCGCTGCATCGCAGGCCTGGAACGCGCGCCGCAGGGTTTGGTACGCATCAATGGCGACGTGTGGCAGGACAGCGAACGCGGCGTGTTCGTGCCGCCCCATCGACGAGCGCTGGGGTATGTGTTCCAGGAGGCGAGCCTGTTCAGTCATCTGTCGGTGCGGGCCAACCTGGCATTCGGTCTCAAGCGCATCGCCCCGGGGCAACGGCGGGTGGACATGGACCAGGCCACCGAACTGCTGGGCATCGGCCACTTGCTCGAGCGCCGGCCCCACAACCTGTCCGGCGGCGAGCGCCAGCGGGTGGGCATCGCCCGCGCCCTGCTGACCAGCCCGCGGCTGTTATTGATGGATGAGCCGCTGGCCGCACTCGACACCCGACGCAAGAACGAGATCCTGCCCTACCTGCAACGGCTCCACGACGAGTTGGACATCCCGGTACTGTACGTCAGTCATTCCCAGGACGAAGTGGCGCGCCTGGCCGACCACATTGTGGTGCTCGATGGTGGACGCGCGTTGGCCAGCGGACCGATTGGCGCAACCCTGGCGCGACTCGACCTGCCGCTGGCCCAGGGGGACGACGCGGGCGTGGTGATCCAGGGCACGGTCAGCGGTTACGACCCCGCCTACCAGTTGCTCACCCTGACACTGCCTGGTAGCTCACTGCACGTGCGGGTGGCCCATACGCCGCTGGCCGTCGGGCAGTCGCTGCGTTTCAAGGTCCAGGCCCGGGACGTCAGCCTCAGCCTGGGGAACGATGCTCACACCAGCATCCTCAATCGCTTGCCGGTCACGGTGACCGGCGAACTGGCCGCCGACAATGCCGCCCACGTGCTGATCCGACTGGAAGCCGCCGGCACGCCGCTGCTGGCACGCATCACCCGCTATTCCCGCGATCAGTTGGCGTTGTATCCAGGGCAGATGCTCTGGGCGCAGATCAAGGCCGTGGCGGTGTTGGCGTAACAGCCAATCCCTCGACATCCCTTGTGGGAGCGGGCTTGCTCGCGAAGGCGGTGGGTCAGCAACCATTAATACTGGAGGTGCCGACACATTCGCGAGCAAGCCCGCTCCCACACAGGTTCAGAGGCTTCCCCTCAGATGGAGGGCTGTTTTCAGAATTTCGGCACGACCGCAACCGGCCGAGGTCAATCAATCCATAGGCCACCGCATTCGCTGCCCAAGGATTTCTCCATGCCCGACACCTCACCACCGGAAGCATTGCCGGCCGACCTGCATTATGTTGATGACACCAGCCCGGGCATCACCCGCAAGAAGCTGCGGGGCAAGTTCTGTTACTTCGATCCTCAGGGCCAACGCATCACCGAGGCGGCCGAAATCCAACGCATCAATGCTCTGGCGGTGCCGCCGGCCTACACTGATGTGTGGATCTGCAGCGACCCGCGCGGCCATCTCCAGGCCACCGGCCGGGACGCCCGAGGGCGCAAGCAATACCGTTACCACGCGCGCTGGCGCGAGGTGCGCGATGCCGACAAGTATTCGCGAATGTTGGAATTCGGGCGCACCCTGCCCCGCCTGCGCAAACGCCTGGAGGCGATTCTCGCGACCCCCGGCTTCAGTCGCGACAAAGTCATGGCCACCGTCATCACCTTGCTGGACGTGACCCTGATCCGCGTCGGCAACAGCCAATATGCCCGGGAGAATCGCTCCTACGGCCTGACCACCCTGCGCAGCAAACACGTTGAGGTCAACGGAAGTGCTATCGCCTTCCAGTTCCGTGGCAAGAGCGGCGTCGAACACCAGATCACCGTGAAGGACCGGCGCCTGGCGCGGATCATCAAGCGCTGCCAGGAAATGCCGGGGCAGAATCTGTTCCAGTACCTGGACGAAAACGGCGAACGCCACGCCATCAGTTCCTCGGACATCAATGCCTACCTCAAGACCCTGACCGGCGCCGAGTTCACCGCCAAGGATTACCGCACCTGGGCCGGTAGCGCGGCGGCCCTGGCAGGCTTGCGGGCGTTGCGCTGGGAAACCGAGACGGAGGCAAAAAAACACATCGCCGAGATGGTCAAGCAGGTCGCCCGGCAGCTGGGCAACACACCGTCCGTTTGCCGCAAGTGCTACATTCATCCTGCGGTACTGGAAGGTTTCCTGCTCGGCACGTTGAAGCAACTGCCCAAGCCTCGGGCCCGTAAAGGCCTCAGCGAAGAGGAAGCCGGGCTGGCGATGTTTTTGCAACGGGTGATGCAAGCCACACAAGCGTGCGAGTCGAAGTTCGGTGCCTGACACCCCGAACAACGGCTCTCCCATCCGGAACATCCAGCCAGCGCTGAACTCCCAACTGTACGATCCCGCAACACCTCACGCGTGAAATCGACAGGAGTCCTCGATGTCCGAACACATTGTCCATTTTCATTGCCAGATCGATCAGGGAACCACCGAACGCTTTCGCGACAACTGCCTGGAAGCGATCGAGAAAGGCGCAGACTCGCTGATGCTCAATCTCTCCACGGTCGGAGGCAGCACCAACTTCGGTTTCACCCTCTATACCTTCATCAAGTCCCTCCCGGTGCCGGTACGTGCAGTCAACGCCGGCAATATCGAGTCGATGGGCATCGTCATGTACCTGGCCGCCAGCGACCGCACCACCACCCCTCATTCACGCTTCCTGATCCATCCCATGAACTGGTATTTCGGCCAGAAATCGGTGGATCACTCGCGGCTGCGCGAATACCTGTCCAGCTTGGACAACGACGTCGCGCGGTACGTGGAAATCTACGTCAAGGAAACCGCCGGGGCCGCCACGCAGTTGGATATCTTCAAATGCCTGTGCAACGAGGAACGGGTCATCCCGGCAGAAAATTCCCTGGCGTTCGGCATCGCCCACCGGGTCGAACAGGTAGTATTTCCTACAGATGCCAAGCATTGGAAAGTCAGTGGTGGCGAGGATTAGGCGCTCAGGTGGCCCCAACGACTTCAGTCAAGTCATTTTTCCGACAGGGGAAACTGTAAATAATAAAATAAGACATCCGCTGTTCCATGTATAAAAGAGTTCAATACCTTACAACAACGAAACGAAGCGGCAAGGCGCGCTTTAATAATTACCAGGAATGACCATTCGTCGCCAGCGCAACGCTTTTATTAAACTTCCCCCGCCGCTTACCTTTCACATTTAATGCGAGGCACGTTGCTCGCTTAAACCAGTATGAGGATTCTCGAAATGGCTAACAGCGGAAACAAAAACCCAGGCAACTTCGCAAATGATCGTGAAAAAGCATCTGAAGCCGGTAAGAAAGGCGGACAGGCGTCGGGCGGCAACAACACCAACGACCGTCAAAAAGGCTCTGGCGCCGGCAGCAAAGGCAACGAACGCGGCCAAAGCGGCGGTGGCCGGAAGTCGTAACTCCTGAGACCCGCCGGGGCGCAGCCTTGCTGCGCCCTGGTGCTGGATAAGTCGAGGTGAAGCATGAGCAATCAGGAGCGGTTCATTGTCAGTTTTATCGCCAACGGCCAACCGGATAGCCGAGTGATGGAAGCCGACAGCGAGACATTGAGTGTCAGCGAGGCCGAAGCCCTGTTGAGAGTTTCTTTCAGTGAACTCCAAAGCGCTCAATTAAGTGACATTCAAGTGCAGAAAAGAACACGCCCCACTGAACAGGAACATGGCGTACCCGGACACTTTAAACAACCATAGCCATTATCGTTTAATGTTTATAACGTTATCTGAGGCGTCGACCGCCTTTTAGCCATCAGCGCTGCGCATATGTGCTTTTCAGCGCGTCGATCCACGCCGGATCCAGGCACGACTGTCCGATATCCAGACCCATCTCCTGCATCCTTTCCACATGTTCATCGGCTTCTCGCGCCAACGCCCGCTGGTCGCTGGAATTGGCGTCCAGCCGATGCATTTGCTCCAGTCCCACGTGATAGAACCGCAGTAGCTTCATGGCGACCGGGTCCTGGACCTGCACACCGGCCTTTACCCGATGCATGACGTTGGTGACGCGCATCAGGTTGCGCTTGAGCTGCCAGCCGTACACCGCCGCGGCCATCCAGGGTTGCGTCCAGAAATACAGGCGCATCAGCGCGGCCATCACCAGCACCGCCACAATCACCCCGACCAGGTTGAAACGAAAGTTATCCCCCCCAGGCGTGCCGAACACCATCACGGCCAGGCTGGACAACAGCATCGCCAAGGCCAGGAACAGCACGGCGATGATCAGCGTACTGCGGCGGGTCTGCTGTTGGTAGAGGTCGGCATCCCAGGGTTTGATCTCGAACATCGCGGTGCAATTTCCTTGTACGGCACGAAAAGAGTCGAGCATTATCGCCTGCCCGGCCGATTTAGCTATGCTGGGGCTCATTTTGTGTTGCACCCGACCCGAAGGATCCGGATCAAAGTCCATGGCGATACCGCAAGGATCGTGCGATCTTTCTGCGTGGACGTATTTTTCAAGATGCCGCCTCAGTGTGCACGGCATCGTTTTCAAGGAAAGCTGAATGACTCAAAGACATGTAATCAACGCTTCGGTGAGCCCCAAAGGCAGCCTGGAGACCCTGTCCCAGCGCGAAGTCCAGCAACTGAGCGAAGCCGGTTCCGGCAGCATCTATACCCTGTTCCGCCAGTGCGCCCTGGCCATCCTCAATACCGGCGCCCATGTCGACAACGCCAAGACCATCCTGGAAGCCTACAAGGATTTCGAGATCCGCATTCATCAACAGGACCGCGGCGTGCGCCTGGAACTGCTGAACGCGCCGGCCGACGCCTTCGTCGACGGCGAGATGATCGCCAGCACCCGGGAAATGCTGTTCAGCGCCCTACGCGACATCGTCTATACCGAGAACGAACTGGACAGCCAGCGCATCGACCTGAGTTCGTCCCAGGGCATCAGCGACTATGTGTTCCACCTGCTGCGCAACGCCCGCACCTTGCGTCCCGGCGTAGAGCCGAAGATCGTCGTGTGCTGGGGCGGTCACTCGATCAACACCGAAGAATACAAGTACACCAAGAAGGTCGGCCACGAACTGGGCTTGCGCAGCCTGGACATCTGCACCGGCTGCGGTCCCGGCGTGATGAAAGGTCCGATGAAAGGCGCCACCATCGCCCATGCCAAGCAACGTATCCATGGCGGCCGTTACCTGGGCCTGACCGAACCGGGCATCATTGCCGCCGAGGCGCCGAACCCGATCGTCAACGAGCTGGTGATCCTGCCGGACATCGAGAAGCGCCTGGAAGCCTTCGTGCGGGTCGGTCACGGCATCATCATCTTCCCGGGCGGGGCCGGTACCGCGGAGGAGTTCCTGTACCTGCTGGGCATCCTGATGCACCCGGCCAACCAGGACCTGCCCTTCCCGGTCGTCCTCACCGGGCCGAAAAGCGCCGCGCCATACTTCGATCAGTTGCATGCCTTTGTCGGTGCAACCCTCGGCGAAGCGGCCCAGAAGCATTACCAGATCATCATCGACGACCCGGCCGAAGTGGCACGGCAGATGACCCAGGGCCTCAAGGAAGTGAAGCAGTTCCGCCGCGAGCGCAACGACGCCTTCCACTTCAACTGGCTGCTGAAGATCGATGAAGGCTTCCAGCGTCCGTTCGATCCGACCCACGCCAACATGGCCAGCCTGGGCTTGAGCCTCGACCTGCCGTCCCATGAGCTGGCCGCCAACCTGCGCCGTGCGTTCTCCGGGATCGTGGCCGGCAACGTCAAGGACAAGGGAATCCGCCTGATCGAAGAACACGGCCCTTACGAGATCCACGGCGATCCCGCCATCATGGAACCCCTCGACCGCCTGCTCCAGGCCTTTGTCGCCCAGCACCGGATGAAACTGCCGGGCGGTGCGGCCTATGTGCCGTGCTATCGCGTGGTGACCTGACCTCTCGCAAGCACCCACTGTGCCATTGTGGAAGCGGGCTTGGTGGGAGCGGGCTTGCTCGCGAAGGCGTCGGCTCATTCAATATGAATGCGACTGAACCACCGCTTTCGCGAGCAAGCCCGCTCCCACAGGGGTCTGCGGCGGTTATAGAGTGATGTTCAGCCGCATCAGTCCAGATTCATCCAATCCGACGCCAAGTCCAAGGTAACCCTCGATCGACGGATGCACAGTCTCCACCGGATGCACATGCGTCGCCGTCACCACCATCACATCCGCCCCCGCGGCCTCGCCGGCCCGGATGCCGGCGTCGGCATCTTCGAACACCAGACAATCCTGCGCTGCCACCTGCAGCCGCTCGGCAGCCAGTCGATAACAGGCAGGGTTGGGTTTGCCGTCGCTGACGTCCTCGGCGGTGACCATCACGGCGGGACGCGGGATACCGGCGGCCTCCATTCGACGCAAGGCCAGTGCCATGGGGGCCGAGGTGACGATCGTCCAGCGCTCGGGTGGCAGGTTGTTCAAGAACGCCACGACCCCCGGCACGGGCACCACGCCTTCGACGTCTTCGATTTCCTCACGGGTTATCTGCTCGGCCTCAGCCTGGGCATTCACCCCCGGCAGATGCTGGCGAGCGATCGTGTCGACGGCTCGCACGCCATGGATGGTGGGCAGAAATGTCGCCACGTCCACGCCGTGGCGCAGTGCCCAACGGGTCCAGATCCGCTCGGCGGCGGCGATGGAGTTCAGCAGGGTGCCGTCCATGTCGAAGAGGAAGGCTTTGTAGGCAGTGGATGAGTGTTTTACGGACATCGGGTTCTCACAGTCAAAACATTGGCCCCTGTGGGAGCGGGCTTGCCCGCTCCCACAGGGTTATGGTGTCTGGGGGCGATCATCTACACCAACCGCTCGATCGACTGATGCTGCCAGACCCGTTTGTAATACAGCACCTGCAGCAACAGCATGCTCAGGTACGCCACGGGAAACGCCATCCATACCCCTTCCAGGCCGAAGTGGGCGTCGAGCAGGTAAGCCGCCGGCACCTGTACACCGACGATGCAGAAAATCGAGATCGCCACCGGCATCAACACCGTGCCGCTGGCGCGCATGATGCCACCGACGATGGCCTGGAAACCGAATATCAGCAAGCTCCAGAGCATGATGTGCAGCAGGTGTTCGGCCTTGACCCGTGCCGCCGGGTCGGTGATGAACAAACCCAACAGCCAGTGGGACAACAGGTACCCCAGCAACACCAGTCCACCCGTCAGGTAGACGTTGATCAGCAACCCGGTGCGCAGGATCGGCCCCAGGCGCTCCAGGCGTCCGGCGCCAATGGCCTGGGCGCCGAGGATGGAAGCGCTGATGGCAATCGACAATGCCGGGAACTGCACATAGTTGACGATCTGCGTCACCGCGCCATAGGCCGCCGTGGCCTGGGAACCGTGGCGATTGACCAGCGCCAGGATCACCAGCTCCGACAACGAGATCACCACCATCTGCAACCCCGTCGGCAGGCCGATACGCAGCACTTTGGCGAGGATCTCCCGGTCCAGGCGCATCGCCGCGAACAACGCCCGATCCGGTGCCAGGGCATGCTCGCGACGGTTCAAGCGCCACGCCAGCAACGCCATGGCCGACGCCGTGCCCAGCAACCCCGCCAGTGCCGCGCTCTGGATGCCCATCTGCGGCAGTCCCAGCCAACCACGAATCAACGCTGGCGTGAGCAGCATCCCGACCCCGGTGGACACCAGCAACGCCAGCAAAGGCGTCAGCGTATCGCTGACCCCGCGCAACAACTGGGTAAACAGGACGAACACCAGCAATATCGGCAGAATCCACATCATGACCCGGGCATAGGCAACGGCGTCCTCCAGCACATCGGCCGGCGTGCCCAAGCCTTGCAGGGCCTGACGGGTAAAAATACTGCCAAGCACCGCCGCCACCAGACCGATGATCGCCCCCAGCAGCAACGTCGAGCCGGCAATCGCCTTCACCGTGCCGGTTTCCCGCGCACCGTAGGCCTGCCCGATCAGCACCCCGGCCCCCGCGCCCAGGCCGATCACCAGCGCAATGAAGAAGAACAGGATCGGAAACATCCCCGACACCGCCGCCAGCGCCTCGGTGCCAAGCATCTGGCCAATGTAGATGCTGTTGAGCGTACCGGACATGGACTGCAGGAAATTGGACAGGACCATGGGGGTGAGGAACAGGAGGTAGATTTTCCAGAGCGGCTGGGTCGGCATGGGAGCTCTTGATGGCAGGTTCGACAATTCAGGTGTCGGTAATTTAGCGCAATCCATACCTGTGGCGAGGGGATTTATCCCCTCGCCACAGGTTCACTAGGCTGGCAGTTACCTTCGTCAGGCCGATTCGACATTTCACAGACTGTGGCTAATCTGAAGTAGCACAGTGCCACGCCCTGAGTAGGCCTTTGCCTACAACAGTCGGAAATCGGACGACTGGTCTTCAAGTCAAATCCGAGGTCGCAGATAACCAGTTATTCGCCAATAACCCGTTAGCAACACTGTTCAAGGACCGAACCATGACGTCGTACCCACACGGTCATTCCTTTTCTTCAATCCCACCTCGCCTTCTCTGGAGTCCCGTGCTCGTTGCCGTCGTCGCCGCCATCGGCGTGCTGATGCTCAACGAGATGAACGCACAGAACATCGGTTTCAGTGCAGTGCTGCTGGTCCTCGGTCTCGGTACGGGCCTGTGGGGCGCGCGGGCACGACGTCGGCAGCTCGACGAAGCGCTGGCCGCCACCGCCCGGCAAGACCTGCAAGGCGCCGAGCACGCCCTCCACAAAGCCAGTGCACAACTCAACGAAGTCATCCTCGGTGCCATGCCGATCTGGGCCAAGCAGGTGGAAAGCTCCCGGCAGCAGACCGAGACCGCGATCGTCTCGCTGACCAGCCGCTTCACCGGCATTTCGTCGCGCCTGGAAGAAACCGTGCAAGCCTCGCAACTGGCTGCCGGTGAGCTGGCCGGGAAAAGCAGTGGCGGCGCCGTGCAGGTGCTGGCCCAGAGCGAGAATGAACTGGTACGGGTGATCGACTCCCTGAAAGCCACCCAAGCCAGCCGCGACGAAACCCTGGCCCAGGTGCGTAACCTCACCGCCTACACCGGCGAGTTGCGGACCATGGCCGCCGACGTCGCCGCGATTGCCGCGCAGACCAACCTGCTGGCCCTCAACGCCGCCATCGAAGCCGCCCGGGCCGGTGAAGCCGGGCGCGGTTTTGCGGTGGTGGCCGACGCCGTGCGCAGCCTGTCGAGCAAGTCCAGCGAGACCGGCCAGCAGATGTCGGCCAAGGTCGACATCATCAATACCGCCATCACCCAACTGGTCCAGGCCGCTTCCAGTAGCGCCGATCAGGACAGCCAATCGGTCTCCACGTCCGAGGACAGCATCCAGCGCGTATTGGAGCGTTTCAAAAGCGTCACCGGGCAGCTCGCCGAATCGGCGGACCTGCTGCAACAGGAAAGCTTCGGCATCCGCGATGAACTCACCGAGGTGCTGGTCAGCCTGCAATTCCAGGATCGGGTCAGCCAGATCCTCAGCCACGTGCGCGACAACATCGAGGACCTGCATGTGCATATGCAGCAGGCCCAGCAGTCGCCCGACCAGGCAGTGTCCATCGATGCCCGCCAATGGCTGGCACGCATGGAAACCACTTATGCCACCGACGAGCAACGCCGCAACCACCACGGCGACTCGGGCGCGCAGCAAATTTCACAGGAAATAACCTTCTTTTAGGAGAGCCGTTCATGGCTAAAAGTGTATTGGTTGTCGACGACTCCGCGAGCGTTCGGCAGGTTGTCGGCATCGCGTTGAAAAGTGCCGGCTACGACGTGATCGAGGCCAACGATGGCAAGGATGCGCTGGGCAAGCTCAACGGGCAGAAGGTGCACCTGATCATCAGCGACGTGAACATGCCGAACATGGACGGCATCACCTTTGTCAAGGAGGTCAAGAAGCTGGCGAGTTACAAATTCACGCCGATCATCATGCTCACCACCGAATCCCAGGAATCGAAGAAGCAGGAAGGCCAGGCGGCAGGCGCCAAGGCCTGGGTGGTCAAGCCGTTCCAGCCGGCGCAGATGCTGGCGGCGGTGTCCAAACTGATTCTGCCTTAAAGGGTTGGAGGCTGTGATGCCACTGCTGTACGAAACACAAAGTGACACCGCGCAAGTGCAGATCGACGGCGAGCTGACGATCTACACCGCCGCCGACCTCGCCGCGCAATTGCTGCCCTGCCTGGGCAACACGCCGCAGATGGAGCTGGACCTGTCGCAGGTGACCGAAATGGACGGCGCCGGCCTGCAACTGCTGCTGATTGCCCTGCGCGAAGCACCGAAGGCCGGTACCCAACTGACCCTGACCGCGCGCAGCAAGACCGTCAGCGAAACACTCGAGCTGTGCAACCTGCTGGCCTAGCGCCCGACACGACAAAGGATATGAGCGTGAGCATCAATCTCGACCAGGCACAACAGACGTTCATCGTCGAGGCACGGGAACAGTTGCAGGCGATGGAAGAATCCCTGCTGCAACTGGAAAACGACCCGGCCGACGATGACGCCATCGGTGCGATCTTCCGCGCGGCCCACACCATCAAGGGCTCGGCCGGGCTGTTCGGCCTGGAGCCGATCGTCAGCTTCACCCACATCGTCGAAGATGTACTCGATCGCCTGCGCAACGGCAGCGTCGAGGTGGACACCGGCCTCATCGCGGTGCTGCTCAAGTCCAGCGATCACATGCTGGAACTGATCAACGTGGTGGCCAACCAGGGCGGGACGCTGACGCCGCCGGCCCTGAAACGGGAGATGGAGCTGTGCCAGGTGCTGCAGGAGTACCAGGCGCCCCCGTCCGATGACGCCACGGCAGCGGCGGCTGAAACCACAACGCAGGAGTCGTCCGAAACGCGTCTCTGGCACATCAGCCTGCGTTTCGGCCAGGACGTGTTCCGCAACGGCATGGACCCCCTGTCATTCCTGCGCTATCTGCAGACCCTCGGTGAAATCGTCCACCTCGACACGCAGACAGAAGCGTTGCCCAGCGTCGAAGCCTTTGACGCCGAATCCTGCTACCTGGGATTCGACATCGATTTCCGCTCGGCCGCCAGCCACGGAGCCATCAACGAAGTCTTCGATTTCGTCCGGGAAGACTGCCTGATCGAGATCGTGGCCGTTGATGAGCGGGCGAACACCGGACTGGTTGCCACCGCCCAGGAACCCAGCGCCGAAAGTACCGCGCTGGTCACCACCGGCGAACTGCTGGCGGACCAGCGCAAGACGCCGCGAACGTCAGGCCGACTCCCGGCTGACGGATCACCGGCCAGCAGTGAAAACAAGGCCAAGGACGGCGCCTACGTGCGGGTCAACGCCGACAAGCTCGACGAATTGATCAATCTGGTGGGTGAACTGGTCATCGCCAGCGCCGGCACCAGCCTGCTGGCCCGCAACTGCCACGATGACACGCTGCAGGAAGCCACTTCGACGGTGTCCGGGCTGGTGGAGGAAATCCTCGACGGCGCCTTGCGCCTGCGCATGATCCCCATCGGTGAAACCTTCAACCGGTTCCGCCGGGTGGTGCGCGATGTCAGCCAGGAACTGGGCAAGGACATCGACCTGATCATCAGCGGCGCGGAAACCGAACTGGACAAGACCGTGGTGGAGAAGATCGGTGACCCGCTCATGCACTTGCTGCGCAACGCCATGGACCACGGCATCGAGACCGCCGACGCGCGGCTGGCCGCCGGCAAGCCGGCCAAGGGGCATCTGCACCTCAACGCCTATCACGACTCGGGCAGCATCGTGCTGGAAATCGCCGACGATGGCGCCGGCCTGAACCGTGACCGGATCCTGGAAAAAGCCCAGGAACGTGGCCTGGTCGCCCCCGGCGCCAGCCCGACCGACCAGGAGATCTACAACCTGATTTTCGAACCCGGCTTCTCCACCGCCCAGGCCGTCACCAGCCTGTCGGGACGCGGAGTGGGCATGGACGTGGTCAAGCGCAACATCACCCTGCTGCGCGGCACCGTGGACCTGGACAGCCAACCGGGCCAGGGCACCGTGGTGCGGATCCGCTTGCCGCTGACCCTGGCGATCATCAATGGCTTCCTGGTGGGCATCGACCAGTCCACCTATGTCATTCCGCTGGATATGGTCCAGGAATGCATCGAGCTGAGCGAAGACGACGGCACCGCCAGCCGCGAACAGGGTTACCTGGACCTGCGCGGCGAGGTGCTGCCCCTGGTGTACCTGCGCGATCACTTCAATCACGAAGGCCGGGCCGCACGCCGGCAGAACGTGGTGGTTGTGCGCTATGCCGAACTCAAGGCCGGACTGGTGGTGGATGACTTGCTGGGTGAATTCCAGACCGTCATCAAGCCCCTGGGCAAGTTGTTCGGCGCCCTGCGCGGGATCAGTGGCTCGACCATTCTCGGCAGCGGCGCCGTGGCGCTGATTCTCGACGTGCCGGCGCTGCTCGCCCAGATCGCCCAGACAGAAAACCGCTACACCCCTACCCCATTATCACAAGCCAACGCTCGCTGACGCTTTAGCAACTCCATGGAGAGGTATTTCCCAATGAAATGGTTCTACGATCTTAGAATCGCCACCAAACTGATCACGTCATTTCTTGTGGTGCTGGCCCTGACCGCGGTTATGGGGGTGTTTTCGATCATCCAGCTGGGCGAGGTGAACGGCACCACCACCGAAATCCGCGAAAACTGGATGCCGTCGATGCGCGCGGCGTCCGGCATGCGTTTCTACGGCGCGAACTATCGCCTCAAGGAAAACCGCCATATCACCGCTGATTCCGAGCAGGAGCGCACCACAATCGAACAAGAAGCGGAAGAAGCCAGGAAAGGTTTCGAGACCCGTCTGGCGACCTACGAAAAACTGCTTTCCAACGCCGAAGACCGTCAACTGTTCGAGACAACCCGCGATGATTGGGCCGCCTATCTGGCGATCAGCAAAGACCTGATGGCACTGTCCCGGCAAAACCTCACCGACCAGGCCCATGCGCTGCTCAAGGGCGAGTCCCGGCGCCGATTCGAGCTGGTGACCAGTGACCTGCAAAAACTGGTCGAACTCAACGATACCGGTGCCGGCGCGGCCAGCGAACGCGGCACGGCGCTGTTTGAAAAATCGCGCCTGTCGATCATCGCCGTGCTGGCTGCCGCCCTGCTGATCGGCCTGGGCCTGGCGCTGTTCATCTCCCGGGTTATTTCCCGCCCCTTGAAACAAGCGGCTTCGGTGGCCGAACAACTGGCCGAAGGCAACCTGAACGCAAAAATCGAAGCCGGTTCCAGGGACGAAACCGGTATGGTGCTCAACGCCATGCAGAACATGGTGGGCAAGCTGTCCCACATCATCGGTGAAGTGCGCAACGCGGCGGACAACCTGGCCAGCGCCTCCGAAGAGGTCAGCGCCACCGCGCAGTCCATGAGCCAGGCCACCAGCGAACAGGCGGCCAGCGTCGAGGAGACCAGCGCCTCCATCGAGCAGATGAGTGCCAGCATCAACCAGAACACCGAGAACGCCAAGGTCACCGACGGCATGGCCAGCAAGGCTGCCAAGGAAGCCACCGACGGTGGCGAATCGGTGCAGCAGACCGTGGTGGCGATGAAGAAAATCGCCCAGCGCATCAGCATCATCGACGACATCGCCTACCAGACCAACCTGCTCGCGCTCAACGCCGCCATTGAAGCCGCTCGTGCCGGCGAGCATGGCAAAGGCTTCGCCGTCGTTGCCGCCGAAGTGCGCAAGCTGGCCGAACGCAGCCAGGTTGCGGCCCAGGAAATCGGCGAACTGTCTTCCAGCAGCGTCGACATGGCCGAGAAGGCCGGCAACCTGCTCGATGAGATGGTGCCGTCGATCAACAAGACCTCAGACCTGGTGCAGGAAATCAGCGCCGCTTCCGAAGAGCAGGCCGCCGGCGTGGCGCAGATCAACACGGCCATGACCCAGCTCAACCAGGTGACCCAGCAGAACGCCTCCAGCAGTGAAGAACTGGCCGCCACCGCCGAGGAAATGAGCAGCCAGGCCGAACAACTGCAACAGGCCATGAGTTTCTTCACCCTGGACACGCCGCCCAAGTCGGCCAGCCTGCCGGTGAAGGTCGACCACACACCCGGGTCGTCCCTTCGCAAGCCGCCCCGGGCCTCGGTGACCACGTTGCCCAAGGCGTTTGCCTACAACATGGCCAGCGCGCCGGACGAATCCGAGTTCACCCGGTTCTGACGGTCCGCTTCTACAGGCTCGCTTATAAGGAGAAAAGCCATGGGCGCCATCGCGACCACCCGTCAAACCGCCATCGCGGTCGAGGAAGAAGCGCAATACCTGACATTCATGCTGGGCACGGAGATGTTTGCCATCGGCATCCTCTGCATCAAGGAAATCATCGAATACGGCAACCTGACCGTGGTACCGATGATGCCGGCCTTCGTCCGTGGGGTGATCAACCTGCGCGGTGCGGTCGTGCCGGTGGTGGACCTGTCGGCCCGTTTCGGCCGGCAGAACTCGTCGATCACCCGGCGCTCGTGCGTGGTGATCATCGAGGCCAACAGCGAAGACGGCCACGCCCAGGACATCGGTCTGCTGGTGGACACGGTATCGGCGGTGCTGGAAATCCCGGCCTCGCAGATCGAACCACCACCGAGTTTCGGGGCGAAGATCCGTGCCGACTTCATCAGCGGCATGGCCAAGGTTGAAGGCAAGTTCGTGATCGTGCTGGAGGTGGGCCGTGTGTTGTCCATCGACGAAATGTCCCAACTGGCCGAAGCCAGCCCCACCGCGCTGGAGTTTGAAAGCCAGTGAACACCGACACCTGCAAGGAACGCACCGTGAACTCACTGGCGCTCAGTGACCGAGAGTTCAGCCAATTTCAATCCTGGCTGTACAAGGCCGCCGGCATCAACCTGTCCGACGCCAAGAAAGCCCTGGTGGCCGGGCGTTTGTTCAAGCGCCTCAAGCACTATGAGCTGGGCAGCTACGGCGAGTATTTCAAGTTGATCATGAACGGCCAGCGCACCGACGAATTGCAGGTAGCGCTGGACCTTTTGACCACCAATGAAACCTACTTTTTCCGCGAACCCAAGCACTTCGATTTCCTGCGCCAGCACGTGCTGCCCCACGCCGTACCGGGCAAGACCTTTCGCCTCTGGAGCGCGGCCAGCTCGTCGGGAGAAGAACCTTACAGCCTGGCGATGACACTGGCCGAAGGGCTGGGCACCACGCCTTGGGAAGTCATCGGTTCGGACATCAGCACCCAGGTGCTGGCCAAGGCGCGCTCCGGGCATTACCCCATGGAGCGCGCCCGCACCCTGCCCCAGCCGCTGTTGGTGAAATACTGCCTCAAGGGCACCGGCAGCCAGCAAGGCACGTTCCTGATCGACCGAGCGTTGCGCAATCGCGTCAACTTCGTCCAGGTCAACCTCAATGACACCCTGCCGGAGTTGGGGGAGTTCGATGTGATTTTCCTGCGCAACGTCATGATCTATTTCGACCAACCCACCAAAAGCAAAGTGGTTGCCCGATTGATCCCCCGGCTCAAGTCCGGCGGGTATTTCATCGTAAGCCATTCGGAAAGCCTCAACGGCGTGTCCGATGCGTTGAAAATGGTGATGCCATCGATTTATCGCAAACCATGAGAGCCGCCCTGCAACCCGCGACGAGGGAGGTGGCCGAGGTCTACCTGGCGCCAGGCGAGTTCCGCTTCGCCACGTGCCCGACCCGGCTGCGCACCATCCTCGGCTCCTGCGTGGCAATCACCCTGTGGCATCCAGAGCAGCGGATCGGCGGCATGTGCCATTTCATGCTGCCCAGCCGCGTACGCTGCTCCACGGCCCTCAACGGCCTGTACGCCGACGAAGCCATCGAACTGTTTATCCGCAAGGCGCGGGCCCATCACACTGAACCCGAGGAATACCAGCTCAAGCTGTTCGGCGGCGGCGAGATGTTCCCCGAGCTGCAACGGCATGTGCCCTTCGGCGACGTTGCGCGGCTGAACGTCAATGCGGCGCTGGAAATGGCCGCCCTCTATCGCCTGGACCTGATTGCCCAGGACATGGGCAGCACCGGCTACCGGAGCATCATCTTCGACCTGTGCAGCGGCGACGTGTGGGTCAGGCACCAACCGATAAGGACACGGCATTAACCATGTCAAAAAAGATCAATGTATTGCTGGTGGACGACTCTGCCGTGGTTCGCCAGGTACTGCTGGCGATTCTCAGTGACACCCCGGACATCCACGTCATGGGCGCGGCTTCCGACCCGATTTTCGCCATGGACAAGCTGGCCCGGGAGTGGCCGGATGTGATCGTGCTGGACGTGGAAATGCCTCGCATGGACGGCATCACTTTCCTGAAGAAGATCATGAGCGAGCGGCCGACCCCGGTGGTGATCTGCTCGTCCCTGACTCCCAGAGGCGCGGAAACCACCTTGCAGGCGATGGCTGCCGGGGCAGTGGAAATCATCACCAAGCCCACCAGCGGGCTGAAGAATTTCTTGCTGGAATCGGCACCGGAACTGGTGGCGGCGATCAGGGGCGCCGCCCAGGTCAATGTCCGCAACCTGGGCAAGCGCCCCGCGCCACTGGCACCGGCCACCAAACTCAGCGCCGATGCCATGTTGCCCGCCGCGAACGGCCACGCCATGGCGCAGACCACCGAACGCATCGTCGCCCTGGGAACCTCAACCGGTGGCACCCAGGCCCTCGAAGCGGTGCTGACCGCTCTGCCGCGGGTGTGCCCGGGCATCGTCATCGTCCAGCACATGCCGGAGAAATTCACCGCCTCGTTCGCCGCCCGACTCAACAGCCTGTGCCAGATCGAAGTCCGCGAAGCGCGCAACAACGACCGTATCCACCCGGGTCTGGCCCTCATCGCCCCCGGCGGCAAACACATGATGGTGACCCGCAGCGGCGCGTTCTACCACGTGCAGGTGGTGGACGGGCCGCTGGTCAATCGCCATCGCCCGTCGGTGGACGTGCTGTTCCGCTCAGTGGCCAAGTTCGCCGGCCGCAACGCCACCGGCATCATCATGACCGGCATGGGCGACGACGGCGCCCGCGGCCTGAAGGAAATGCTCGACGCCGGCAGCGCCACCGTAGCCCAGGACGAAGCCAGCTGCGTAGTCTTCGGCATGCCCAAGGAAGCCATCAAACTCAACGCCGCACAGCGGGTGATGGGGTTGCAGGAGATTGCCCAGGTGATTTTGCATCGGTAGTCATGAGAAACCCTGTGGCGAGGGGATTTATCCCCTCGCCACAAAAGCGATTCCTACACCGGCGGAATCGTCGCAAGCACACCAATCAACAGGGTCAACGCCAGGAAACCACCCAGAAAAATTGCCATCTTCGTCATAAGCGCTCCTGAAAGAAATACACAGCAAGCAGCCACCTCACAACCCCTGTGGGAGCGAGCCTGCTCGCGATAGCGGCCTGTCAGTCGGCAAGGAGGTTGGCTGTGCCGACGCCATCGCGAGCAGGCTCGCTCCCACAGGGTCCAGAGGTGAACGCGCTATCGATGAACACCCGCCGTATTCTGGCTCGGGAATCAGGTGGCATTACAGCCGCACCTGCCAGCAAAAAAACCGGATCAGATCTCATCGATATACCAACGTATATTTTCCCGCCCTTAATCTCAGTGGCCATCGTCGAAGGCCGGACTTAATCTCGCCGCACTCAAACACCGACGATATAAAAGAGGTGCTCGATGCGCTCTCCACTCGCCGCCTCAGCATTGACCCCTTTCAACTGCAACGAGCCAGGTGCCTGGTGGGCCGATGTCACACTGGTTTGTCTCATCGTGGCGTTGGCCGTGTTCATTGCCTATGGCGTCGAGCAAATGAACCAGCCGCTCGGTGTGCTGGATGCCTCGCCGTTGTCGCTCGATCTGGCCCACTTGCCGGGATACACCCTGCGCACCACCTTGCGTATGTTCATCGCGCTGTTCGCTTCCTTGATGTTCTCCCTGCTCATCGCCACGTTGGCGGCGAAAAGCCGCAAGGCCGCCCTCGTCATCCTGCCGGCGCTGGATATCCTTCAATCCGTGCCCGTCCTCGGGTTCCTGACCTTCACCGTGGTGTTCTTCATGGGGCTCTTCCCCGGCAGGGAAACCGGGGTGGAATGCGCAGCGATCTTCGCCATCTTCACCAGCCAGGTCTGGAACATGACCTTCAGCGTCTATCAATCGCTGAGGACCGTGCCTAACGATCTCTATGAAGTCAGCCGGCAGTTTGCGTTCTCGCCCTGGCAGCGCTTCGTCAAGTTGGAGTTGCCCTTCGCGACGCCAGGGCTGGTGTGGAACATGATGATGTCGATGTCCGGCGGCTGGTTTTTCGTGGTGGCGTGCGAAGCCATTACCGTCGGCAACACCACCGTGAGCTTACCGGGGATCGGTTCCTGGCTGGCGCTGGCGATCGAACGCAAGGACATCGCTGCCACCGCCTGGGCCGTGCTGGCCATGACTGCGGTGATCATGCTCTATGACCTGTTGTTCTTCCGGCCGATCGTGGCCTGGGCGGACCGCTTTCGCTTCGAACAGACGGCCTCCCAGAAGCGCCCTCGCTCCAGGGTCTACGACCTGCTGCGCTCGACGCGCCTGGTGCCCTTGGCGTTGGGGGCCCTGGGCGGCCTCAAAACCTCCTTGTTCCTGGACAGACTCCCCAGGCTGCCACCCCTGCGCTTCAAGGCCAGCGCCCGTTTCAGCCGGGCTGCGGACCTGCTCTGGATCAGCTTGATCGTGCTGACCTGCATGACCGGTATCGTTCAATTGTCAGGCTTCATTGGCAGCACCTTGGGCCTGGAAGATGTCATCGACACCTTCGGCCTGGGGCTTGCCACCCTGCTGCGGGTCGCCGTGCTCATCGCGCTCGCCAGCCTGGTCTGGGTGCCCATCGGCGTGTGGATCGGCCTGAACCCGCGCTGGGCCGAACGCTTGCAACCCGTGGCGCAACTGTTGGCGGCTTTCCCGGCGAATCTGCTGTTTCCGTTTGCGGTGGTCGCCATCGTGGCCCTGAAACTGGATCCCGATATCTGGCTGTCGCCGCTGATGGTGCTGGGCACCCAGTGGTACATCCTGTTCAACGTGATCGCCGGGGCCAGCGCGCTGCCGACCGACCTGCGGGAGGCCGCACGCAGCTTCCATCTGCGCGGTTGGCAATGGTGGCGACGGTTCACCCTGCCCGGCGTTTTCCCCTACTACGTGACGGGCGCCCTGACGGCGGCGGGCGGCTCGTGGAACGCCAGCATCGTCGCCGAGGCCGTGTCCTGGGGTAACGAGCATCTGTATGCGTCAGGACTCGGCGCCTTTATCGCCCAGGCCACCGAGGCCGGAGACATGCAACGGGTGGCGTTGGGGGTCGCGGTCATGGCGATCTTCGTCGTCGGTTTCAATCAACTGCTGTGGCGACCCTTGTACGGTTTCGCCGAGCGCCGACTGCGAATTGATTGAGGATGAATCCAATGCAAATGATGGAGAAACGCTGCCTGGTCGACGTGCAGCAAGTGGGACATGTCTATGGCTCGGCCGGAGGCGCCGAACGGCGAGTCCTGGATGACGTCCGCATGCGCCTGGACGAGGGGGAAATCGTCGGCCTGCTGGGCCGCTCAGGGTCTGGAAAGTCGACCTTGCTGCGCGCTATCGCAGGTCTGATCTCACCCACCGCCGGTGTGATCGATCTTCCGGTCGATGCCCAGGGACTACCGAGCTCGGTGCGCATGGTGTTCCAGAGCTTTGCCCTGTTCCCCTGGCTGACGGTGCTGCAGAACGTCGAGGTCGGCCTCGAAGCCTTGAACGTACCGGTGCCCGAGCGCCGCCGACGGGCCCTGGCCGCCATCGACATGATCGGCCTCGACGGCTTTGAAAGCGCCTTCCCGAAGGAGCTGTCCGGCGGCATGCGCCAACGGGTCGGCCTGGCGCGGGCGTTGGTGGTCACCCCGGATGTACTGTTGATGGACGAGCCGTTTTCCGCCCTGGACGTGCTCACCGCCGAAACCCTGCGCACCGATCTGCTGGACCTGTGGCGCGAGGGACGGATGCCGATCAAGTCGATCATGCTGGTCACCCATAACATCGAAGAAGCCGTGCTGATGTGCGACCGGATACTGATTTTTTCCTCCAATCCGGGGCGCGTCATGAAGGAAATCAATGTCGGCCTCAACCAGCCGCGCAATCGCTCCGACCCGGCGTTCCAGGCTCTGGTGGAGCATATCTATGTACAGATGGCCGGCGGTGGGCGTTCAGACTCTCTGCCCCAGGGTGTGTTTGCCGGCAGCGGCGTGGGCATGGTCTTGCCGTCGATCTCCACCAACGCACTGGCCGGGTTGATCGAGGCGGTCCAGGATCACCCCTTTGACGGCCAGGCCGATCTGCGGGAACTGGCCGGGGCGCTGCGCTACAGCGACGCCGATCTTTTTCCGGTGGCCGAGGTGCTGCAGCTGATGCGTTTCGCCGACCTCCACGATGGGATCCTTACCCTGCTCCCCGCCGGGCACCGCTATGCCGAATCAGATGTCGATGAGCGCAAGCAGCTGTTCGCCCGGCACCTGCTCCGGTATGTACCGCTGGTGGGTCATGTACGAAGAGTGCTGGACGACCGCCCTACCCGCACGGCACCCGCCCGACGTTTCCGCGATCAACTGGAGGACTTCATGTCCGAGCACGACGCCACCCATACCCTGGACTGTGTCACGCAATGGGGACGCTACGCAGAGCTGTTCGCCTACGATGAAGTGGCCGATCAGTTCAGCCTGGACAATCCGTCCTGAGGTGATTCAAATGACAAGGTCGAAGCCCGGCCGGATCGAGCGACACGAGATGAATATTCAATGAGAAAGACTCAATGGGCGCTGCGCCTGCTGCTTCTGCTGGGGCTGGCGCTCGGCATCGCGGCGATAGACACCCTCACCGATCTCGAGATCGCCGTGGGGGTCTTCCAGATCGGCGTGGTGCTGATTGCCGTGAGGATGCTGCCGGCTCGTGCGGTCGCGGGTGTGTCGTTCATCTGCATGGTGTTGACGATCCTCAGCTATCGGCTGACCCGCTTCGGTGACTCCGAGGCCGGCCAGATCAACGTGCTGATCAGCCTCGCCGCCATCGCCGGCACGACCTACCTGGCCCTGCGCCTGTCCGCTGCCATCGAAACCGTGCATCGTACCCGCGCTCACCTGGCGCACATCGCCCGGGTCAACATGCTCGGCGAACTCGCCGCCTCCATCGCCCACGAAGTGAACCAGCCCCTGGCTGCCGTTGCCAACAGCAGCGGCGCCTGCCTGCGCTGGATGGCGACGGAGCCACCCAACCTGCCCAAGGCCCGCCTGGCGGTGGAACGCATCATCGCTGATACTCATCGGGCCAGTGAAATCATCACCCGCCTGCGCGGCATGGCCCGGCACCAGACCCCCACCAAGCAATGGCTGAACGTCGCCGACACGGTCAATACCGCCCTGCGACTCTTGGCCGGAGAACTGAACGAGCAAGGCATCACACTGCGCGTGCATATCCAGGAAGGCCTGCCACCGATGCTGGCGGATGAAGTGCAGATCCAACAGGTGATATTGAACCTGGCCATGAATGGGATCGACGCGATGCGCCAGGTCGAGGCCGATGATCGCATCCTGGCATTTCATGCCGAGCTGGAGTCCGGTCAGCAATTGCTGTTTTCCGTGTCCGACCAGGGCAAGGGTCTGTCCGGAAACGACCACGAGCGGGCATTCGATGCGTTCTACAGCACCAAGCCCGACGGCATGGGCATGGGCCTGGCCATCAGCCGCTCGATCATCGAGGCCCACGACGGGCGCATCTGGGTGTCCAGCAACCCGCAATCCGGTGCAACCTTCCACTTCACCCTGCCGGCCGTGACAAGGGAATCCGATGACTGAGCCCGATCTTGCCGAATCGATGGTCTACATCGTCGACGACGACAACTCCGTACGCGCCTCGCTTCAAGACCTGCTGGCCTCGGTGAACCTGCCGAGCATGGCCTTCGCCTCGGCGCGTGAATTCAGGGACGCCACGCTGCCGGACATTCCCGCCTGCCTGATCCTCGACGTGCGCATGCCGGGGATGAGCGGGCTGGATTTCCAGCAGGAAATGGCCCGCTTGAACCTGCCACTCCCGGTGATCTTCATCACCGCCCATGGCGACATACCCATGTCGGTGAAAGCCATGAAGGCTGGAGCATTGGAATTCTTGACCAAACCGTTTCGCGAACAGGACCTGCTGGACGCCATCAGCCAGGGCCTGAACCAGGACAGGGAACGGCGCAAGGCGGACGCGGTGATGGATGATTTGAAACGACGCTATGACAGCCTCACCGACGGCGAACGGGAGGTGATGGAACTCGTGGTGTCAGGCTTGCTGAACAAGCAAGTGGCCGGGCGCTTGGGGTTGAGCGAAGTGACCGTGAAAGTCCGGCGCGGCGCGTTGATGCGCAAGATGGAGGCGGACTCGTTGGCGGCGTTGGTCAAGATGTCGGAGCGGCTCAAGGGAATGAGTCACTAAGGAACCCCGAGGCTCTGCTTTTGGTTCGAGCGAACCCTGCTCGCGATGGCGGTAGCACATCCAACACCCCATGCCAGCAGGCCCACCGCTATCGTCGGATCGCCGCCCGGAGCAGGCATGGCGCTGCCGGAATTCGATGAACTGGCAATGGAGGCCAAATACGCCGGACTCAACGGCACGCCCTTGACCCCGGCACAACAAGACGCCTGGAACACATTGATAGCACTGGCAGCGGTACCGACAACACCAGCACATCCGAGCGGTGCAGGTGGCTTGCACTGGGAAGACGTGGATCTCAGCGCCCGTGAGATTGCGTCTCAGCAGACCAGGAGCCTGGCTGACCACATATGTACCGACATGAGAACAGGCAATCGACTTCCGTGTGCAGGCGATCAGCTACATCGCACCAAACACAAAATCGGCAGGCTCGAATCGCTCGCTCGTGTCCATCCGGATATTGCGCAAATGCGCTGTCTCCAAGTGCGACGCATAGAGCCGCTCCGAAAAATAGCCGATCAGGATCGAGCGACGTCGTGCCCCACTTACGTTCAGACCGGCCCCATGGACCAGCTCGGCATCAAACACCAGGATGTCGCCGGCACACCCGGAAAGCTGCACGGAATGGGACTCGTCAGCGAAGTCAAAGGGCGGCGTTTCCGGCGGCGGGCGATGGCTGCCGGGAACGATACGCGTCGCACCGTTCTCGGGACCATAGTCATCGAAAAAAGCCAGGGCGACCGCCGTGTCGCCTGGCCGCTGGGCCGACAGGTCGCGGTGCAACGGCTGATGACCGCCACCGGCCAAGGGCTCGCGTCCTTCCACCTGCGCGAGAAAGAACCGCTCGCCGATCAGCTCGCCCACCGCTGCCAGCAACGGCGGCAGACGGCACACCGCCCGGATCGTTGGATCGCAATCCAGCAGGGAGTGACGCCAGTCCCAGCCACGGGGAGTCGGCCATTGATCCGAGGGTATTACGCCCGCGTCGAATACGCTACGCAGCCCTGCGAGCCACTCGCTTGGGATCGCTCGGTGCAGGAGGACGTAACCATTCTGGTGGAGCTGATTGGGGCTGATCATGGCGCTGGCAGGTATCCTTGTGTGGCGAGGGGATTCATCCCCGCTGGACTGCGAAGCGGCCCCCATTAAGGCCTTGGAACTGCCCTCAGGAATTGGAACCCATCCGCCCCCCGAAACGCCATGCCCAGGCACCCCCAGGCTATGGTTCATGTGGGCGGTAGCAATCGGCCATTTAGCAACCGCTATATACGAGGTCGTTGCAGCTTGATCCACTCTTGCACTGTTGGGCGCTGCCATTGGCGATGAGCATAGTCTTCCAGTTGAGCGGGTACAGTATCTCCATTGAGTATCAACCGATTCAGCATTAATGCGAGATCAACATCGGCGATAGACCATTGACCAAAAAGGTAGTCCGGACTATCGGAAAGCAGCCGTTGAGCGGCATCAACCAACTTTTGCCTGGCAGACTCAGCCGACGCTGACAAAGGGCCGTATTTGTGGCCATAGAACACAACGAGAGTAGAGCGCTCCTGGCGGATGGGGAGCAGATCACTGCGTAGCCACGCTTGAATTTGCCTCGCCACGGCGCGCTTCTGTGGGAGCCGTGGGTACACAGGCGTCTGGGGGAACACATCTTCCAGGTATTCAGTGATTGCCGATGATTCCGACAGCGCAAAGTCGCCGTGTATGAGGGTGGGCACTCTTTGCGTCAGCGAAAGACGGGCGTAGTCGTCTGTCTGATTCTCCAGTGCGTCCAAGTTCAAAGTATTCATTTCGAACTCTATTCCCTTTTCTCGCAATGTCACAAAACATGACAGCGCGTAAGGGCTGGTGAACTGAGCGTCAACGTAAAGGCGCAGTCTTGGGTCATTCATAGCGACATCTCCATATGCAGGATGGAGCACGTTAAAAGATCCAGCGATTTAAATAAAATTCATGTTTTTTATGGAGGTATTCCTCTCAGGAATGCGGTATCGCCGCAAATTACCTCTAATTTTCCAGACTTTTCGAAGGACTACTTTTGATCGATCAAGATCGGGTCAGAATGACGAGTTGCTGCCGCATAAGTGACAGCCGGCGTAATCAGGCAAGGCGGGGTCGCCGTTCCTTCACTTTAGATCACACAGAACACGATATCATTCTGCCTTCATTGGGCATGCAACACCTGGCTCTGCCCTTTCGATCAGAAACCCGATCCAGGTGATCAGGAATAATGGAATATGCAAAACTGGAAAATCAGGACCCATCTCCTATTGCTCACTGGCTCGTTACTGTTTGGTTTGTTGTGTGTCGGCGGCCTCGGACTCTTTGGCATGCAATCCGCTGTACGCAGCCTGGAGACAGTCTATCTCGATCGAGTCGTACCCCTGAGGGACTTGAAGAGAATTGCTGACCTGTACGCCGTGGACATCGTTGACGCCACCCACAAGACGCGGAACGGCACCTTTACCAAAGCCGAATCGCTGACCCGTATAGAGCAAGCCCAGCGGGAAATCGATCAAACATGGCAAGCCTATAGATCGACGCAACTGATCCCGGCGGAAACGCATCTGATCGCACAAATCGAGCCGCTGATGGAAGCCTCTCGCGGGCCATTGCAAAACTTGCAGGGCATGTTGCGTCAGAACGACGATGCAGGTATCGCACGCTTTGCGACCGATCAGTTGTATCCACTGATTGACCCCTTGTCAGCCAAATTCTCCGAGCTGATCGAAGTGCAACTGGTCGAAGCCAAAAGCCAGTTCGATCAGCAGCAGATCGCCTACACCTTTTACCTCAAACTCAGCCTGTTGATTCTGCTCTTGGCGCTGGCCACCGGTGCAGCTTACGGGTTGTACTTTTCCAGGCTGCTGAGCCGCCAACTCGGTGCTGAACCCACAGAACTCGCCGCCATCAGCTCGAACATCGCCCAAGGAAAACTGGCCGGTACACAGCTGGATCAACGACAGCCGTCGACCGGGGTTCTGCACTCCGTTCAGGCTATGCGCCATAGCCTGCGCGAAATGATCGGTAAGATCGGCCACGCTTCCGAGCAGATCGAGGGTACCACCCTGCAATTGTCGGCGTCTTCCGAACAGGGAATGAGCAGCGCCGCCCTGCAAAGCGAGACAGCCTCGTCCATGGCCGCCACGGTAGAGCAGCTTTCCGTGAGCATCACCCATATTGCCGACAACGCAAAACAGGCCCAGAGCACCACACAAAAAGCGGGACAAATTACCGATGACGGCATGGCGGTGATGCACGAGTCCATCCAGGAGATGGGACACATTGCCAATCTGGTTGCGCAAAGCTCATCCGATATCGATCAGTTGGCTATTCAGTCGAACGACATCAGCCTGATTGTCGGTGTGATCCGGGGTATCGCTGAACAGACCAATCTTCTTGCGTTGAATGCCGCCATCGAAGCGGCACGAGCCGGCGAACAAGGCCGTGGTTTTGCGGTGGTAGCAGATGAAGTTCGCGGCCTGGCCGCCCGCACGGCTCAATCCACCACAGAAATCGTCACGTTGGTCAGCACGATTCAAAACGGCATGCACAAAGCCAAAGAGAGCATGGCCGCAGGCTCCGAGCGCGTGATCCATGGTCAGAAACTGGTCGAAAGCGCAGGCGAGTCCATGAGCAGGATCAAGAGCGCGCTGGACGAATCCCTTGCGGCCGTCAGTTTCATTTCGTTGTCGTTGCAGGAACAGCGCGCAGCCAGTGAGCAGGTCGCGCGCAACGTCGAAAAAATGGCGCAAAGTGTCGAAGAGAACGCCGCCGCCCAGGGAGGGATCGTGCGAACGACCCAGGAACTCAAGGCAATGTCCAACGGACTGGAAGTGATTCTGCGGCGGTTCAGCGTCTGAAGGGCTGCGAGTCACACGATCAGTAGTGGCTCGAAGTCTGTACCGGTAGGCAAGACCTGATCCCACTTCTCGATCTACAAGGAGTCGTTCTTCCATGAAAATGAAAGTGGACTTGCCTCCCTTACAAAACCGGACACAAAGCGAAAGGCGAAAAGGCGACTACACCCAGAGGTCAGCCACTCCGAGCAATTGAAAAACCTCATCTCCCGACGGCTCGGCGAAGATGATGTCCAGGCTCCGGTAACCGGAGTGGTCCCCTACCAGGCTCAACTCGAATCGAGCCCCATGGGCGTCGGTTTCATAGTTCTTCAAGTACGTCAGGTTCTTGGTTTCACTGAACACCACGTCCAAGGTGCCGTTGTAACCATTTCCCAACTGCGTAATGCCCAAGGCGGACACATCGATCCTGTCTTCACCCACGGTGTAGTCAATCAGCCGATCAGTGTGGTTCTCGGTCGCGGTACGGTAGCTGTCGCTCAATGCGTCGAAGCGGAACACATCGTTGTTGCCGCCCCCCACCAACAGGTCCCGGCCCTCCCCGCCAACCAATATGTCATTCCCCAGCGCGCCATGAAGGCGATCATCGCCCGCCAACCCTTCGATGATTTCGCCTCGAGCGTTGCCTTGTAAGCGATCGGCCCCTACGGTACCCATCAAGCTGGCTCGCTGAAACAGAAGGTTGGTTTCATTCAGCGTTTGGCTCAAATCACCGTCGAAAACCAGTTCGAAGCGTTCCCCATTTGCGTTGGCATCGAAACTTTTGAGGTAGGTCCGCGTCCCGCTTTCATTGACTCGAATCGCCAGCGTTCCATCATGTCCATCGCCCAGCCCGAGGAAGCCCAGGGAGAAGAGCTCGACGGTATCGGTGCTGGGATCGAAGTCGGTAATTCGGTCGCTATGGGCCGCCGTTGCGGTTCGGTAACTGTCCGTGACTGACTGGTAACGGAACGTATCGGTCCCGGCACCGCCGGTCAGCAGGTCACGACCTTGCTGACCATCGAGCAGATCGTTACCGGCACCGCCCGAAATCGCATCGTCGAACGAGGCGGTACCCAGCAAGAAATCATCATCGCCGCCACCATCAAGGTGGTGATAGCCGTCGTCGGGATTGCCGAAGCTGTGGTCCAGGCTGCCGTCAGCGTTCAACTGAACCAAGGCGGCCAGATAGCCGTCCGCGCTCGTTCCTTGGCTTCCACCAATCAACAGCTTGCCGTTGGCCAGCACGATCATGTCGGCGACTGCGAAAGGAGCGCTTTGCGAACCCCAACTGACCTGCCCCTGATGACCGAAATCGGTGTCGAGCGAGCCGTCGACGTTGAGCCGGATCACGGTCGCCACGCCGCCCGAGGCACCCGCCAGAAGGATTTTGCCGTCGTCCTGGATGACGAGGGCGTTTGCATGGACATCCAGGGCCAGGCTGCCGCCGTCCGCAAAGCTGCTATCCAGAGTACCGTCCTGGTTGACGCGAGTCAGGGTATCCCGCCCCGTGACCAATACCTTTCCGTCTGCCTGCAGCGAAACGTCGATCATACTGGCGGGGTGAATGCCGACGGACGCCGCCAGGTCCAGGACCCCACCCTTGGCGAAAGACGAGACCAAGGTCCCCGTCGCGTCGAAGCGGGCGATATGGATCTCCCCGGAGGGATACCCAGCGCTTGCGAAAAAGCTGCCGTCGCGTTGTACCGAAAATGACGCTTGCTGGCCTAGAAAATCATTCCAGTAGAAAGGCACTGTCGCGGTACCGCCGTTCCCGAACCCCGTATCGAGGCTGCCGTCAGCCAAGGTACGACTGACGCCTGACATCCAAGCGTCGCCTACTTTCACGTATTGCGCCACCAGGTAGCCCCCTCCCGGTTGCACCGCGGCATTACCGCCGTCCTCGATATCGAGCGAAACAGGCAGGAGGGATTTACCGTCTCCACTGTAGTTGCGGTCCAGGCTACCGTCGGCATTGAACCGGACCAGGCTGCCGGTGAAGCCCGAATCCTCTTCGCCTCCCAGCCCCAGGCGACTATAAGCGCCAAGCCAGATAGCACCATCCGGATCGACCGTGATACCGCCGATTTTGTCCGAGCCCCATAAGGGCGTGACCACCATGCCTGTGTTCCGCACAGCTGAAGCGGCGGGCGAAATGCTCTGGCCCATGTCCATGCCTCCGTTGGCTATTTGTCGCCCGAAACAATAGACACGGGTCAACCTGGTTGCCACTTTACGAGACGAAAGGAGGTTCTTGGGCGATCCTCGACCCTGCTATCGATGCAACCAGTTTCCTTTTCGCTAAATGCGGCCCCGGCCGATCCGGGCCACCAGCCTGCTCTTCTCCAAACTTGCCGGTTAACTTGACAGCCCCTAACCTGCGCCCCTTTCACGAGAGACCGCATATGCGAGAGCAGCAGGCAGCGCAATTTTTTTTCAGAGTACCAGCACTTCCATCCCTTGATAGCTAAATGCCATCCACCGATAATCCCCCTCCCCAAAAAAGCACATAAGGATTTGCTGTGAAGAAGCTCTACCTGGCTCTACCATTTTGCGCACTGTTGCTCCAAGGCTGCGGCGTGACCATGGCCCGCTATGAACCCAGCTTCCAGAACGTTCAGCAGCTCAAGCAACACGAGCCGATGCAGCCTCTGCGTGAAGCCCAGGTGAATGCCGATTCCGGCCAAGGATCGCTGATGGTGCGGATGAATCCGATCTCTTCGCCCGCAGGCAGCGTTCCATTGCACATTCAGGCGGCGATCAACGATGAGCTGCGCCAGGCGGGTCTGTTGGACCCACGTGCTGACCGTCAATTGCAGGTTCAATTGGTCAAGAACCAGCTCACTGCCGGCATGGGCAGCGGTCATGGCGAGCTGTCTGCGCGCTTCACGTTGCGCAAGGGTGACCAGGTTCTCTACGAAACCACCAAGGACGTGCAACGCGAATGGGACAGTAGCTTCTTCGGGCCGATCGCCATCCCGGCGGCGGCGAACAACTACAACCCGATGGTGCAGGACCTGCTCAAGAACTTGTACAGCGACCCGCAGTTCACTCAAGCGTTGAAGTAAGCATAAAAAAAGAGCCGCAATCGCGGCTCTTTTTTTCGGTTGTCAGCCCCGCGGAATGTGGGTGTCGACAGCGGAGTATTTCATGCGGTTGTTGTCGACCCAGTTCTTCAACAGCGCATTGACCTGGCGGTTGAAGGTGTCGGTAACGGCCGCCTTGGGCGTGTTGCCTGCCAATGGCAGGAACCAGATACCGATCCAGGTGTTGATCGCATCGTGGTTGCTGGTCTTGGCCAACGATTGACCGCGCTCGTCCACGGTTTCCAGGCTCATGGTGTACTGGTCGGTTGCCAGCGCAGGAATGATCGTGAAGGTGAAGCCACTGAGGAACGCCAGAGCCATTTGCCCACCGCCTGGCGCGTGGTTGTAGACCTTCAGGCGCAGGCTATAGTCGCCGGGTTGCTTCTGGAACTCATCGAAGACCACGCGCCCAAACAGCCCTGATTCATCGAAGGTTCGTTTCAGCTCGGGCTTGAGCATGTCCCGGGCTTGCGGCATTTCGGTGGCCTTGGCGTTGTCGGGTTCGCCCTGATAGAAATCGAAGTCGACATAGACGTTAGGCTTGTTCGAGTAGCTGGCCATCGACGGCAGGTTCACGGGGGCGACTTCATCTTTGGTGAAGCTGGCGCAGCCAGTGAGGCTCAGAGCCAGGACGAGGCCTATGGCTTTTCCAAATTGCATATCAACTTCCTTGCGTAATTTGCTTATGCCGCTCACAGAGAGGGAGGCGGATTCTAGCGAGATCCGTTTGAAATCAAAAGGCCATCATCTGATTACTTGCGACCGAGCCCGCTTGGTAGCGCCCCCCCCTCACTTGACCCTGACCACAACCTTCCCCTTCGCGCGCCCCTGAGCCAGATAGTCGAGCGCCCCCTTGGCTTGCTCAAAGGGAAAGACCTGGTCAATCACTGGCTTGATATGCCCAGCGTTGATCAGCTCGCCAAGCGCATTCAATTGAGCCCCATCCGGGCGGACGAAGAGAAATGAATAGCTAATGTCGTTTTTCTTTGCCAGGCCCATGATCTTGCGACTCATCAGGCCGAATACGAAGGTAAGGAGGAAGTTCAGCCGGCGAGTTTGAGCGAAGGCTTTGTCCAACGGGCCGACGAGGGAAACAATTTTTCCTCCGGGTTTGAGAATGCCAACGGACTTCTCAAGCGCATCCCCCCTGGTTGTACCGAGTACCACATCGTATCCCTTGAGTACCTGTTCGAAATTCTGGTTCTTATAGTCGATCACTTCGTCTGCACCCAAGTTGCCAACCCACTCGGTATTGGCGGTGCTGGTGGTCGTGGCTACCTTGGCGCCCAGGTACTTTGCCAGTTGGATCGCGAACGTCCCGATACCCCCTGAGCCCGCCGGTATGAACACTTTCTGATCGGATTCAAGGTGTGCACGCCCTTTCAACGCTTGCCAGGCGGTAAGCCCCACCATCGGAATAGAAGCAGCCTGCACGAAGTCCAGGTTGTCTGGCTTGAGCGCGGCAACATGCTCCGGTACGGCGACATACTCGGCGAGTGAACCGATGCCAAGATCAAACACACTGGCAAAAATGGCGTCACCGACCTTGAAGCGAGTCACAGCGCTTCCAACCTCCCTGACTACGCCAGCGAGATCGCTGCCTATCGTGGCGGGTAGCTGGAACTTCAAAACGGGTTTGAACATGCCCGTGAGAATCATGTTGTCGATCGGGTTCAACCCGGCAGCGTGAACCTCGACCAACAATTCGTCAGGCTTGATGGCTGGGCGAGAAACCTGCTCAAACCCGACGTCCGACGACTTGCCATAGCGTTTGAAGGTGAGTGCTTTCATATTGATTCCGATAGGTTGGATGGTAGGGGCTATGGCGTATCGCAGCTCAGATTTGCTTTCAGATTTTGATGGAAGCGCAGATAATGATTGCGACCGAACTCTAAAAAGTCAACATTTTGATGTCAGTCGACATCAATGCATGCTGACGTCATAGATGAAACCCCCGTGGATAGGCCATGAAAGTCTCGAAAAAACAGGCGCAGGAAAATCGTGCGCACATCGTGGAAACAGCGTCGGCTCTCTTTCGAGAGCGCGGCTATGACGGCGTAGGTATAGCGGATTTAATGGCCGCTGCCGGTTTTACCCAGGGAGGGTTCTACAAACACTTCAACTCCAAAGCCGATCTGATGGCGGAGTCGTCGGCGTGCGGCATTGAACAGTCTGCCGCGCTATTGGTTGGCGCCTCGACTGAAGATTTCGTGAAGACCTATCTGGCGCGCGATCACCGCGATCATCGCGCCACAGGGTGCACACTGGTAGCCTTGTGCGGTGATGCCGCGCGCAAAGAAGAAGGGGTTCGCGCCACGTTTGCTGCCGGCATTGAAGCCCAGCTCACGGCGTTGTGCGAAAGCGGGAGCGAAGCGGGCAACCCAGACGCTGCGCATGTCCGGGCAAAGCATCTTGCCCTGATGGCGCATGCCCTTGGCGCTGTGGTCATGTCCCGCGCCTGCCCGGATGACTCGCCGCTGGCCGATGAAATTCTTGCTGTGTGCCGTGATGCAATTCTTGGAATGATCGCGCCCTCGGGAACGGCGGATGCGGCCGAACCGGAACGATGACTCCGGGATGGATAGGCAGCTCCCTTCTCTACAGCAGCCGGTAGTCACCTTGCAAAAATGTGGGAGCGAGGCTGCTCGCGATGACAGCGGCACATTCAGCCTTCCAGCGACTGACATACCGCTCGCTCCCACCGAGGGATAACGCTTTTAAACGCCCTTGGTCGAAGGCAGCAGAATCGTCAACACACCCAGCAACGGCAGGTAGGAACACAGCGTGTAGACGTATTCGATGCCGTGGATGTCCGCGAGATATCCCAGCAACGCCGCGCCGATGCCGCCGAAACCAAACATCAGGCCGAAGAATACGCCGGCAATCATGCCGACATTGCCCGGCACCAGTTCCTGGGCAAAGACGACGATGGCGGAGAACGCCGAGGCGAGGATGAAGCCGATGATCATGCTCAGCACGCCGGTCCAGAACAGATCCACATAAGGCAGCGCCAGGGTGAACGGTGCCACGCCCAGGATCGAGAACCAGATGACCTTCTTGCGGCCAATCTTGTCGCCGATGGGGCCACCGAAGAACGTGCCGGCGGCCACCGCTCCCAGGAACAGGAACAGGTACACCTGAGAGCTGGTCACCGACAGGTGGAATTTCTCGATCAGGTAGAACGTGAAGTAGCTGGTGAAACTCGCCATGTAGAAATACTTGGAGAACACCAGCAATGCCAGGACCACCAGTGCGGCGGTCACCCGCGCCTTGGACAGACCATGGGTTGCCTTGCCGCCCTGTTTCAACTTGAACAGGTTGAGGTGGTTACGGTACCAACGGCTCAAGCCGTACTGCACGAAAATGGCGAAGACCGCAAACAGGCCGAACCAGGCAACATGGCCTTGACCAAACGGAATCACGATGGCCGCGGCCAGCAACGGACCGAAGGCGCTGCCCGCATTACCGCCGACCTGGAAGGTCGATTGCGCCAGGCCATAGCGACCGCCTGAAGCGAGCCGGGCCACACGCGAGGTCTCTGGATGGAAGGTCGACGAGCCGATGCCCACCAGCGCGGAGGCCAGAAGGATCGCGCCAAAGCTGCCAACGAACGCCAGCATCATGATGCCGATGAGGGTGCAAACCATGCCGGCAGGCAGCAGCCAGGGCTTGGGGTGACGGTCGGTGTGATAACCCACCCAGGGCTGCAACAGGGAGGCGGTTAGCTGAAAGGTGAGCGTGATCAGTCCCACCTGGGCAAAACTCAGCCCATAGTTGGCCTTCAGCATCGGGTAGATGGAAGGCAGTACAGCCTGAATGAGGTCATTGATCAAATGCGCGAGTGCGCAGGCACCAATGATCCGCATGACAAGCGGGCTCGTTTGGTTGACGACTGAGGCAGTGGTCGAGACTGTGGCGGTGGTGGACATGACAAAAGCTTCCAGGCGATAGGTCTGAAAAAAAACCTGGGCAGAAGATGACAGCACTTTCTGACAGGCTGGTCGTCATCCTAGAATCCACGCAAATGTCTGTCTCACTGGACAAGGGAATCAACCGTCGCAAAAAGGACATCATGATCAAACCCTTGAATGAAGCGTTGCTCGAAATCGACGAAGGTGCCTGGACCATGATCGGGCGGGCAACCGATTACCCTGCGGACTGGTTCATCCCCCCGCACGCCCATGAAAAGCACCAATTGATCTACGCCGTCGAAGGCGTGATGGTCGTACACACGGCGTCCAGCCAGTGGACCGTCCCGTCGAACCGGGGGCTGTGGATGCCATGCGGGCAGAGACATTCCGTGCGGTGCGTGGGCCACGTCAAAATGCGCAGCATATTTGTCCGGCCTGACGCAGTGGCGGACCTTCCGACCGAAACGAAAGCCGTCAGCATTTCCGCCCTATTGAGTGAACTGATCAAGGTCGCAGTGCACCTTCCGCTTCCCCACGCCCCGAACACCCGCGCAGCCAGGGTGATGGAGTTGATTCTCGATGAGCTCGCCCTGCTCCCCACCCTGCCGCTGCACCTTCCGCAACCCACGGACCCGCGGATCAAAAAGATCTGCGTCACGCTGCAAGGCGATCCTGCCGATGGCTCGACACTGTCGGATTGGAGCGCCCGCCTCGGCCTTGATGGGAAGACGATCCAGCGGCTGTTTCGCAAGGAAACCGGGATTACCTTCGGGCAGTGGAGACAGCAGGTGCGCCTGCTGCAAGCGGTGGAGCGAATGGCGGTGGGAGAAAAGATCATCGATGTTGCGCTAGCGCTGGGGTACGACAGCCCGAGCGCGTTCACGAACATGTTCAGGAAGCAGTTTGGCAAGACGCCGAGCAAGTTTTTTATATGAAAGGAGCATTTCCAGAAGCACCGGCGGCGGCTGACCGGCCGCTATCGCGAGCAGGCTCGCTCCACAGGGAATCGTGGCGAACATAAATCCCGAGGAGCCCCAAAAACAACTGTGGGAGCGGGCTTGCTCGCGAAAGCGATGGATCAGCCAATCTCTTCATCAACTGACCCGGCGCCTTCGCGAGCAAGCCCGCTCCCACAGGTTTTGTGACCTACTCACCAACTTTCAGGGATAGTGGCTGGTTCTTCACTGGATTCAGCAGCCAGTTTCAATCGGTCTGCTTTACTGATGTACTTGGGTTTGTTTTTCGGCGCCAACTTGGCACTCGCCTTTTTGGCGTGGGCCTTCAGTAGCTGCTTGATTTTTTTCTGACGATTCATACGCTTCTGCTCAAATCCTGGCGCCCAGGATAATGACAGACCTCAAGCCGTGAACGCCACAATCCCCTATGATCGGACCCACATGAACCCAATCGACACCCTGCCGTTCCAACGCATCATTGCCGCCCATGGCGCACTCGACGGTGCGGCGTATTTCGACGCTGAAGAAGATCTCGTCCAAGAGATATTTCCCGATCGCATCGTTTTCCAGACCAACTACCTGGACTACCGCAGCTACGAGGTCGATCTCGTCGACGGCGCGATACGTGTCCTCAAGACACGACTGGACAACTACCAGCGCGGCGATAAGGCAAAGGTGATCGCGGATGACATGGATGAGCAAGACTGGGAGGAACTGGGCAATCTGTGGCAGCGTCTGAGCCGGGACCTGGACACCCAAGGTCCGGGGCCACAGCTCGATCAGGTCGATACCTTGGCCGATCTGTTCGATTGCCTGTTCGACGAGGATCGCGCACAGGCGCTCATCCAGGGCATTGCGCCGCCAACGGCACAGTGGGACTGGGCGTGGACTCAGCTCGAAACAGCGCTTGCCCAGGCCAATCAACTGGCCGGGTTCGAATGGAAAGAGTGGTCGTCCCATGGGGTCTGCGCCGTCAATAGCCTTGGCCCGTTACGGCAGTTGAACATCGAGATCGCTATGCCCGACCGTAAAGCCATCGATACTGTCAACGGCGCCGACGATTGGGAACGGGCGCTGCTCCAGTATTTCAACGCACAACTGGATCCCCATGACCTGAAACTATTAGCCATCGGCACTCATTTCGATGAACACCAGAGCTTCGCCTGCTTGCCCATGAACGGCTTGGGCCTGGCCAATGCGTTGGAAATCATGGGTAGGCTGGGTATCGTCTACAAATTCTGAGCCTCGAATCGACGACATGAAAATCTGTGATCAATGCAGCAGCCTTCTTTCGGTTGACCGGTCATTGCGCCGGGGGCTGCTCGTAACGATGCTGGATACGCTTCAACTCGCCAGATTGGCGTAGCTGTTCCAAGGCATTGGCCCACGCGGCGACTCGTTCATCCTCGCTGTCTGGACTGAACGCGATGTACAGCGATGAGCGGTACAACTCGATGGGTATCTTGCGGAGCGTGCCGGGGGCGATGTTCAACTGGCGGCTGTAATACGCCACCCCTGCGTCGGTGTCCCCCACGATGATGTCGGTGCGCCCCGCCAGCAGCATGCGGTAGAGCAACTTGCTCTCCGTGGCACTTTTGTCGAGGTTCTTGAAGCCCAGCGACTGCAGCTTCTCAGGCACCAGCCCGGCGTGCCGCGTGGTGATCTGCGGGGCGCCCAGCAGTTGTTCCAGGGAATTCACCGGCGGTGTACGCGCCAGTTGATAAGGATAGATGGCTTCCTCCACGATCGGTCCGACCCACTTGTACAACGGCTCACGCTCCGGCGTGCGGAACAGCGAATACATGATCGTCTTGGGCCGGTTCTTCAAGACCTGGGTGGCACGCATACTGGGCTGCAACAGCACCTCGAACTCATCCCCGGTCAGCGCCATGATGGCCCGGACGATTTCCGTGGTCATGCCGGTGAGTTGACGGTTCTCCTGATAGTTGTAAGGGGCCCACTCCTCAGTGACCACCTGATATTCCTCGGCCCTGACCACACCCGTGCCGAGCAATAGACAGAGCAACGCCGTGGCGGGGGTCAAAGGCTTCACGTGTACTCCTGGAGGACTGTTGGCGTTCCATGGGCGGGCTGACCGGAGGGACAAGGTAAGCATAGACCCCAAACACTGTTGTGCTGGATGAGCAGGCGATTCACCTTCGACCTCATCGTGAGCAAGCTTCCATAACCAAAACCTCGCAAGTATCTGTAATTCCTATAGTCGCTATCGATACCAGCGCCGTTCTCGTCATTGCCCGACCTCTCTAATCTGCCCACCAACGCGATCGACAGCGGTCGCGACAATCACCCAGCCCTTATGGAGAGAGCCCAATGAACACGTTCAACCGCACCCTGGCCATCGCTACCTTGGCACTCGCGACCGTCGGCGCGCAAGCCGCGCCGGCACAACCCAGCGCCCCTGCCACCACCTCTGCCGTCGGCAGCGTCATCCAGTCCGCCAGCTACATCACCACCAAGGACGGCGTCCAGCTGTACTACAAGGATTGGGGCCCGCGCGACGGTCAGGTCGTCACCTTCAGCCACGGCTGGCCGCTGGACTCCGACAGCTGGGAGGCGCAGATGATGTTCCTCGCGTCGAAAGGTTATCGGGTTGTCGCCCATGACCGTCGCGGCCACGGGCGCTCCAGCCAGCCGTGGGAAGGCAACGACATGGATCACTATGCCGACGACCTGGCAGCGGTCATTGAAGCGCTGGACCTGAAGGATGTGACCCTGGTGGGCTTCTCGACAGGGGGCGGTGAAGTGGCTCGCTATATCGGTCGCCACGGGACTGCCCGCGTCAAGAAAGCAGTACTGGTGTCCTCTGTTCCGCCACTGATGCTCAAGACCGACACCAACCCCGGCGGCCTGCCGCTGGCGGTGTTCGACGGCCTGCGCAAGGCGTCCCTGGAAAACCGCTCGCAGCTTTACCTGGACATCGCCTCCGGCCCCTTCTACGGCTACAACCGCAAGGGCGCCAAGCCGTCCCAGGGCCTGATTCAGTCGTTCTGGGCCCAGGGCATGCAGGGTGGCGCCAAGAATACCTATGACTCGATCGCGGCGTTCTCGGCTACCGATTTTCGCGATGATCTGAAGAAATTCGACGTGCCGACGCTGGTGATCCATGGCGACGCCGACCAGATCGTGCCGATAGACGCGTCGGGCAAGGCTTCGGCGGCATTGATCAAGGGCGCCCGACTGATCGTCTACCCTGGCGCGCCGCACGGCTTGACCGAGACGCACAAGGATCGCCTGAACCAGGATCTGCTGACCTTCCTCAAGGAATAAGAGCGGCGCACTCGCCACGCAAGGCCCTTCTCAGGAAGGGCTTTTTTTGCGTTGCAAAGGTATGGAGCCGGTAATCAGCGATGCAGCAACTTGCGCAGCGGCACGCCATCCTTCAGCACCGGCGATTTGATAACGATGTAGCTGAAGTATTTGGCTATACCGATGTTCTTATCCAGCAGCCCCTCCATCACTTCCTGGTAATGCGGAATACTGCGGGTCATGAAACGTGCAAGGTAATCGTAACCGCCACTGATCAAATGGCATTCGAGCACCTCATCGACCAGGCGAATATTGGACTCGAACTTGGCGAAGTCCTCGCGCTTGTGGTCGTGTAGCGTGATCTCCGTGAACACGGTGACCGACTCAGTGATCTTGGCCAGATTGAGATGTGCGTTGTACCCCGAAATATACCCGGCTGCCTCGAGCCGCTTGACTCGCTGCAGACATGGGCTTGCCGACAGACCTACCGCGTCGGCGAGGCTGACATTGGTAATGCGGCCATCTTTTTGCAGCTCAACCAAGATGTTGATATCAATCCGGTCCAGCTTGACTAAACCTTCCATCGCATACCTCGTGATTGTTCTATGCAATCATTCTGTCAGTATTAGCGCCTTAGAGATTGTTGATGCTGTGTCACCAGGTCCGCCATGCTGTTGATGTAAAAATCCGCGGTGCCAGATAAATCAGGTTCGCTGCAACCACGCTGGATCAGGCACACACCGTTTGCCAAAGATACGTCGGCAGACGAACCGCACACCAGCAGAATATCCTTGGGTTCCAGGTCGTTTCTCAATAGCCAGTCGCGATCCTCCAATGGCTTGCTGGTCGGTGACAGAAAATCTTCCGACGCGATTCCCAGACGCTCACAGAATGCCTCGCGATCTGCGCTGTCACGGTCCCCGTAAACCAGCAGCCGATAAAATTTGCGCAGGTACAGCATCGCGCCAGGGGCGTCCTCGTACAGGGACCATTCGCAAACCGAACGGGCGAACGTCATGCCCTCCTCCCAACTGGCCTTGAGTCCCAGACGCTCGGCCAATTGGCGATGTGCAAAACACAGCAGACCACTGAAGCCCAGTTCGGAGAAGCGAGGATAGAGCTCACGCATCACCTGGTCATATTCAGCCAAGACCTGTTCTCTACTCAGTGTATCTGGATAATTCTCGAGCAGCGGTTGCAATGCCGTCCAGATGCCAGAGTTCCGATCGAACAGGACCTCATCGCAATCGATCAGCAGTGCACGATAGTCCGTCAGTTCCATGGCCTGAATGCCTCCCATGTTGGCATTTCAAAAATAGATACTCGTCAGGGTGCTCGGTCGGCATTTATTTCAATGTGCCGACCGAGACCAAGGCGTCAGCTCAAAACCCGTGACAACGCCTTTTCGAGAATATCCAACGCTTCGTCGACCTGCGCCTCTTCAGTCACCAGAGGCGCGAGGAAACGCAATACGTTGCGGTACACGCCACACTTGATCACCAGCAGACCGCCGTTGCGAGCCTCATCGATCACTTGTTGATTCAACTCTGGATCCGGACTGCGAGCCGCATCGTCCTTGACCAGTTCGATCGCAAGCATGAAGCCGCTGCCGCGTACATCGCCGATCTGAGGAAAGCGCGTCTGCAGGCGAACCAGCCCCTGACGCAGACGCTCGCCCAGCTTCACGCCGCGTGCCAGCAATTGTTCCTGCTCGTAGGTATCGATCACCGCCAACGCCGCCGCGCAAGCCAGCGCGTTGCCGCCGTAGGTACCGCCCAGACCGCCGGGCGCTGGTGCATCCATGATTTCTGCACGACCCACCACGCCAGAAATCGGCATGCCAGCGGCCAGGCTCTTGGCCACGGTGACCAGGTCCGGCTGAATACCGGCGTGCTGGAACCCGAACCATTTGCCTGTACGGCCGAAGCCGGTCTGCACTTCATCGGCAATCAACACGATGCCATGTTGTTCGGTGAGCGTGCGCAGCGCCCGGAGAAACTCGACCGGTGCGCTAAGGAATCCGCCGTCGCCCTGGACCGGTTCAATGATGATCGCAGCTACACGGTCCGGAGAAACCTGAGTAGCGAACAGCTCGTTCAGCGCCTGCAGTGCCATCTCACTGGTGAAACCGCGATAAGCATTCGGATAAGGTGTATGGAAGACTTCCGGTGCCATACCGAAGTTCTGCTTATAGGGCTGGCTCATGCCCGTCAGGGTCGTACCAAGCAAGGTCCGACCATGGAAACCGCCACGGAAAGAAATAACTGCAGGGCGTTGGGTATGGGCGCGGGCGATCTTCACGGCGTTTTCAACCGCCTCGGCACCCGAGGTGAACAGCACTGCCTTATGCGCAATGCCACTGGAACCTGCGACCAACCCGCACAAACGCTGCACCAGGTCGAGGTAGGGCCGGTAGGCAACCACCTGGAAGCAGGCATGGGTTACCTTTTGCATCTGCGCCTGCACTGCCGCCAGCACTTTCGGATGGTTGTGGCCGATGTTCATCACACCGATACCGCCGACGAAGTCCAGGTAACGCTTGCCACCCACGTCCCACACTTCTGCCCCTTGGGCCCGATCGATAACCAGCGGGTGGGCAGTGACCAGACCGCGCGGCACGAACTGATCACGCTGCTGGAGCAGATAAGGGGTTTCTTCGCATTTGCTGTTCATGACATCTCCATAGTGAGCCGGGCAACCAGGAGGAGGCTGCGATGTGCCTTAGGTTAAGCTTTCGACGCAATGCTCTAAGCCGAACTTGGCCGCTGAGAAATACGGATCGACTGTTTTAACCCCACAAAACGGCAGAATCCGTCAGGCGCTGCAGGCCCATGGAATCTGCCAGACTGTACCGCCATACACCCCGCGCCCTAATGCCAATCAGTCATTTGCACCGCCCTTATCGACAGAATCTGCTCCGGCATTCGGGCATGCTCCATTCTCTGTACATAAGAGCAGATGCCCATGGCCGAGGAAAAAAAAGCCCGCAGTGTGAGCGGGCAAAAAGGGTGAGCGTGATGTTCTGGAATGAGGCTCAGAGCGCTTCGGCAATCGCCCTGCCGACATCCTGGGTCGAACCCTGTCCGCCCAGGTCGGGGGTGATCGGCCCCTCGGCGATCACCTGCTCGATGGCCTTGAGGATGCCGTCGTGAGCGGCACGGTAGCGCTCATCGCCATTGCCGAGGAAATCCAACATCAGTGCGCCGGACCAGATCATGGCGATTGGGTTGGCGATGTTGCGTCCGTAGATGTCCGGGGCCGAGCCATGTACCGGTTCGAACAGCGAAGGGAAACGCCGCTCGGGATCGAGGTTGGCCGAGGGGGCGATACCGATGGTGCCGGCACAGGCAGGACCCAGGTCGGAAAGGATGTCGCCGAACAGGTTCGACGCCACCACCACATCAAAACGGTCAGGCTGCAAGACGAAACGCGCGCACAGGATATCGATGTGCTGCTTGTCCCACTTCACCTCGGGATACTGCTCGCCCATCAACGCCGTGCGCTCGTCCCAATACGGCATGCTGATGGAGATCCCGTTGGATTTGGTCGCCGACGTCAGGCGCTTGCGTGTCCGGGTCTGGGCCAGGTCGAAGGCGTATTTCAGAATCCGGTCGACGCCGCGTCGGGTAAACACCGACTCCTGGAGCACGAATTCGTTATCGGTGCCTTCAAACATCTTGCCGCCGACGGAGGAGTATTCGCCCTCGGTGTTTTCACGGACGACGACGAAATCGATGTCCCCCGCCTCGCGCCCGGCCAGCGGGCATGGCACGCCGGGAAACAGGCGCACCGG
The DNA here is from genome assembly GCF_007828255.1 of Pseudomonas sp. SJZ078. Lineage (NCBI taxonomy): Bacteria > Pseudomonadati > Pseudomonadota > Gammaproteobacteria > Pseudomonadales > Pseudomonadaceae > Pseudomonas > Pseudomonas sp. SJZ078. The sequence goes on from NZ_VIUG01000005.1 coordinate 207,445, forward strand.
ACGGATGTTCACGTACTGGTCGAAGTCGCGACGGAACTTGAGCAACGAGCCCCATAGGGAAATATGATCCGGCACCTTGTCCGGCCAGCCCACGGCGCCGAAGTAGATGGCGTCGAAGCCTTTCAACTGCTCGAACCAGTCGGCGGGCATCATTTGCCCATGTTCCAGGTAATAATCGCAGTGGGCCCAGTCGAGCACTTCGATGCTCAGGCCCAGATCCCACTTGCGCGCAGCCTGTTCCAATACCCGCAGCCCCTCGGGCAATACTTCCTTGCCGATACCATCGCCGGCGATCGCGGCGATCTTGAATGTCTTGCTCATGTCGTTACCTTTGCGGATTCGCGTCAATCAAGCCTGTGCAGACAACCGTTGCTCTACAGCCCACCGATATGGAAAGCCTTGATTTCCAGGTACTCGTCCAGGCCGTACTTGGAACCCTCGCGGCCCAGACCGGACTGCTTGACGCCGCCAAAGGGGGCCACTTCCATGGAAATCAGCCCGGTATTGAGGCCGATCATGCCGAACTCCAGCGCCTCGCCGAAACGCCATGAGCGACGCAGGTCCTGAGTGAAGAAATAGGCGCCCAGGCCATAAGGCGTGGCATTGGCCAGGGCCAGGGCCTCTTCCTCAGTGCTAAAGCGCATCAACGGTGCAACCGGACCGAAGGTTTCTTCCTTGGCCAGCAACATCCCGGCATGAGCCTCGGCCAGCACCGTCGGCTGAACGAACTGGCTGTCACCTGCCGGGATGCCGCCACAGAGCAGACGAGCGCCATTGCCCAGAGCATCGTCAATATGCCGGGCGACCTTACTGACCGCCGCCGTATTGATCAGCGGGCCGATGGTCACGCCGGCCTCCAGGCCATTGCCGACCTTGAGCTTGCCCACCTCCTCCACCAGGCGCTGAGCAAAACGCTCGTAGATCCCGTCCTGCACCAGAATCCGGTTGGCGCAGACGCACGTCTGCCCGGCGTTGCGGAACTTGCTCTGCATGATGCCGGCCACCGCCTGTTCCAGATCCGCATCGTCAAACACAACAAAGGGAGCATTGCCGCCCAGCTCAAGGCTCAAACGCTTGATCTGCTCGGCGCTCTGGCGCATCAACAAGCTCCCCACGGCGGTCGAACCGGTGAAGGAAATCTTGCGCACCGTCGGGTTACCGGTCAGTTCTTCGCCGATACCCACCGGCATGCCGGTCACGACGTTGAACACCCCGGCCGGTATCCCGACTCGCTCGGCCAGCACCGCCAGTGCCAAGGCGGAAAGCGGCGTCAGGTCCGAAGGCTTGACGATGACCGGACAACCGGCAGCCAGGGCCGGCGCGCACTTGCGGGTGATCATCGCGTTGGGGAAATTCCAGGGGGTGATCGCGGCACAAACCCCGACAGGTTGCTTCAGAGTAAGCAGGCGACGATCACCGCTGGGGGCCGGTATGGTCTCGCCGTAGATCCGCCGGGCTTCCTCGGCGAACCACTTGACGAAGCTGGCGCCGTAGCGGATCTCGCCCTTGGCTTCGTTGAGGGGCTTGCCTTGCTCGCAGGTCATGATCAAGGCGAGGTCGTCGAGATTATCGAGCATGGCTTGATACCAGCGCTCCAGCAGCGCCGCGCGCTCCGCCGCGGGCCGTGCGCGCCAGGCCGGCCAGGCACGGTCGGCGGCCTCGATAGCGCGACGGGTTTCCGCGCCTTGCAGGGCCGGAACCCGGGCCAGGCACTCACCCGTGGCGGGATTGATGACATCCAGGGTGGCAGCGTTATCGGCGCTCACCCAACGGCCATCAATGTAAGCGTGTTCTACCAGCAGGCTGGGGTCTTGCAAACGATTCTTGAGCATGATCGAGTCCTGTTCCGAGACAGCCTTCAGTCTATTCAGGCGCCACAGGCCAGGATGCTGAAAGCGCCTTTGCAGCAGCGTTGACTGCTGAATATCAGCGGATGACAGCAGGCTCTACCGGAGAAATTCGCTGATGATGTGAGCGACCGGCCCGCAGGGTCGTGGTGCACCAGGGTCTGCACCGATGCACCTGATCCCGAGTCAGACATTGAAGTGCTTGACCCGCCCACTCAGCTCGCTGGCCAGGCCGGCAAGTTCCTGACTGGACTCGCGGGTCTGCCTGGCGCCGGCCGAGGTCAGTGCGCAGACATCGCGGATATTCAACAAATTGCTGTCGACCTCACGGGCGACCTGGGATTGCTCTTCGGTGGCGCTGGCAATACTCAAACTGCGCTCATTGATCTGTCCGATCGCCTCGACGATAGCATTCAGTGCAGTACCCGCTCCGCGTGCGAGCCCCAGGGTATAGCGGGTTTTTTCATTGCTGCTGTGCATGGCACTGAGGGCGCTGCGGCTGCCTTGCTGTACCGAGCCGATGATGCCCTCGATCTGTCGGGTCGAGTCCTGGGTCCTTTGCGCCAGGGCCCGTACCTCATCCGCCACCACGGCGAAGCCGCGGCCGCTCTCGCCCGCCCGAGCCGCCTCTATCGCCGCATTCAGGGCCAACAGGTTGGTTTGCTCGGCGATGCCTCGAATCACATCCAGTACCGAGCCGATATCGCCAATCTGGCCCGCCAGGTTCTGCAGCGCATCAGCGGTATGCGCCATATCGCCGGTCAACGATTCGATGGCGTCGACGGTTCGGGTGACGCTGTCTTCGCCCTGTCGTGCGCAATGGTCGGCGGCCTGGGACACCTGCGAGGCCGAGGCCGCATTACGCGCCACCTCCTCGATGGCACAGGTCAACTCGGTAACGGCCGTCACCGCCTGGTCGAGTTCCTCGCTCTGCCTTTGCAATCCTTGGCTGGCGTCGTCGGTCACCGCGCTCAATGCCTCGGAAGTCGAGCCCAACTGTTCGGCGGAGCTCACCACCTGACTGACGGTGTCACGCAGGTCCGTTTGCATGCACTGTAATGCCTGCAGCAGGCGTGCCGCCTCATCCATACCGGTGGTCTCAAGCGTCTGGGTCAGGTCGCCCTTGGCGATCCGCTCGGCTGCCGCCATGGCAATAGCCAGCTGCTTGAGCAGGCGCAGTACGATCAAAGTGGCCAGGGTGCCGCCCACCAGCAGCAACGCCAGCAGACCGGCGGACATCAGCAGGGTGTCCTGCCGATAGCTGTCGCGCCTCGCCGCCAGCGCCTCGTTGAGCATTGCCATTGCGGAGTCGCCAAGGGCCTGCAGAGCGCTGATAGGTCGATCATACGCGGCCAGATAATCAGCTGCCGGGTAGCTCAACTTCACTCCGTAGCCACCACCGGCAGAAAGATCCATTTCGACGGCCGCGACCAACTGCGTATCGGTCAATGCCAGCGCCTGCTCGATCTGCGGGCGCAGCGCCGCCAGAGGTGTTTCAAGGGCAGCGGCGAACGCCTGATTGGTCGCCGCTGCCTTGGTGAAGGCCCGAGTCATCCTGTCGAGGCTGGCCAGAGCCTGGCCGGTCAACCCCACCAAGGCACCTTGTTGCTCGGGCAGAATTCGTCCCTGAACCAGATACAGGCTGCCGTAGCCACGCAACTGACCGAACAACTCGGCGGTTTGCGGCATTTCGATCAGCGCGGCGTACATCAGCGAATAGGTTTCCAGGACCGGGTCCAGGGCCAGTTCGAAATGATCGAGTAAGGCATCCTCGATCAACAGGATGGAGGCGATCAGTTGCGAATGCAGTTGCAGGCTCTGCCTGGCTTTGATGGTGCCTTGGCCGATCTGCTCGGACAGCGCCTGCCATTGTTCGCGTACCTTGCGCCAGGCCGTCAACAGCTCCGCATCGACCCCGGCCGCTTGCAGCGCCAGCTCGCTCGCTTCGAAGGCGCGCTGCACCTGCGCTTGCTTGGCCAGGCGCGCCTGTTGCAGGGCGTCGTCGCCGCCGAGCACGGTGGCAGCCAGATCGCGATGCTGCTGGGTCAACGCCACCAGACGGAGCAGCGCCTGGACCGGTGGCAGCCCCTGTACTTCCCGGTCGGCCTGACGGCCCGTCTGCAGCGCGCCAAGCACGTACAAGCTGCTCGGCACGGCAATCAGAGCGAGGACCAGCAGACCGAGCAAGGCGAACTTGGTGGGAAAGGAAAGGCGTTCGAGAACTTTCATGGACGGACTCCCGGAGTGTTATCGGGGACTCGTCGGAGTCCCGCTTTTTTTTTCTTGGTTACTCGGTTGAGGTATTGGTCTTTGGCAGACACGCGTACGCTGTCCTCGAGCGAGAAATCCGCCGACCATCAAGGGATATCGGGTGACGGTCAGAACGCGAGGCAACCCCTCCCGGACTCGGCAAGGGTCACATGCGAAACACCGGCGTTACAGCTTCAACGAGCCCAGCAGCCCATCGAGAAAGCGCTCCCCGGCCCGCATCTGGCTCAGCTCGACGAACTCGTCGGGCTTGTGCGCCTGTTCGATGGAGCCCGGCCCACACACCACCACCGGTATATCCAGGCGCAGGCTGAATAAACCGCCTTCGGTGCCGAAGGAAACTTTTGCGTTGCCGGTATCCGCTGGGGCGAAGTTCCTCAGAAAGCGCACGGCTTCCACACTGGGGTGGGTGTCCAACCCTGGGTAGACGTTCAGCGTCTCGATCTCGATATCGGCTGCACCGGACAGACGCTTGGCCTCGCGCACGATCTGCTCGGCCCGTTCGCGCATCTGCTCGAGAAACTGATCGAGGTCGTCGGCCGGTAAATTGCGCACCTCAAAATCCAGGCTGCACAGGTTCGGGACTATGTTCAGGGCCTTGCCGCCGGTAATCTGCCCGACGTGCACGGTGCTGTAGGGAACGTCGTAATCCGCGTCGCGCGCACCCTGCTGTTCCAGACGCCGTTGGCCCTCGCGCAGCATGGCGATAAAGTCGCAGGCCACATGAATGGCGTTGACCGACCTCGGGGCCAAGGATGAATGGGCTTCCTGCCCCCGACACCGAGCTCGGTAGGAACCCTTGCCCTTGTGTCCGAGAACGAACTGCATGCCGGTAGGCTCACCGACGATGCACAGCATCGGCCGCAACGGCGCCAGGTGCAGGACATCGAGCAAACGGCGTACGCCAACGCAGCCGATTTCCTCGTCATGGGACAGGGCCAGTTGCAATGGGCGGCTCAATGAGCAATCAGCGGCCTCGAGCATGGCGTCGATCGCCAGGGCAATAAAACCCTTCATGTCGCAGCTGCCCCGGCCATAAATCCGCTCATCCTTCAGCGTCGCCTGGAACGCCGGCACGCTCCAGGCCTGGCCGGCGGCCGGCACCACATCGGTGTGCCCGGACAGCAGGATACCGGGCTGATCGTGCGGACCGGTACTGGCGAACAGATTGGCCTTGCGCCCGCTCTCGTCCTTGACGATCAATGACTCGATACCCTTGCTCAGCAGCAGCTCGCGCACATAGTCGATCAGCGCCAGGTTGGACTCCGAGGAGACGGTGTCGAAAGCGATCAATCGCTTGAGGATTTCCAGTGTCCTCGCTCTCATGACGCCATGGTCCGTTGCTCAGCGACGCCGGCGAAGCGCGTGACGTCGAAAGGGGCAATATGCGTGCTGGTGCTCCCGGTGCTGATCAACTCGGCCATCACGTCACCAACCCCCGGCCCGAGCTGGAAGCCATGCCCGCTGAAGCCGAAAGCGTAATACAAACCGTCGACCTTGCCGCTGGAGCCCAGCACCGGAAGGCCATCCGAGACGTACCCCTCGATACCGCTCCATGTGCGGATGATGTTCAGGTTGGCCATATCCGGCGCAAGCCGACGCATTTGCTGCAACTGCTTGAGGATGCTTTGCGGCTCGAAATGGGCGCGCCGGGTGAGCATGTCCGGCTTGCTGTGGTGACACCCGCCGATGATGATATTGCCACGGGGTATCTGCCGGAAATACAGCATTTCCTCGGGATTCTTGGTGAACACGCCAATCACCGTTTTCAGCGCATAGGGTACGGGTTCGGTGACCGACATCTGCGGCCCCTTGGTGACCAGCGGCACCGGTTCACCGAACTGCGCGGAGAGCTTTTCGCCCCACGCGCCGGCAGTGATCAACAGTCGATCGGCGCGATACTCACGACCGTCAGCGGTGTTCACGTGGAACTGCCCGCCGACCTTTTGTACCTGCGTCACTTCCGTGCGCTCCTCGATACGCGCACCGGCCCGGCGTGCAGCGCGAGCGAAGGCCGGCGCAGCAAGGCGTGGGTTCGCGTGGCCGTCATGGGGTGCGTAGGAGCCGCCCTTGACCTCGGGGCCGAGGAACGGGAACCGCTCGTGCAGCTCGCGACCGCTGTAGACGCGCAGATCCAGTTCGCGTGCCTGCGGCGCCGCCGCGTAGGCCTCCAGTTCGGCGATCTCATCCTCGCGATAGCAGACGCGCATGTGCCCGCTGGGAACGAATTCAAGGTCGTCGCCGATCAGTTCCGGCAGGTGCTTCCACAGCGCGAAGGAGCGATTGGCCAACTCCAGTTGACCGAGAAAACGGCCTTGGCGACGCACGTTGCCAAAGTTCACTCCGCTGGCGTACTGGCCGATCTGGTCACGCTCGAGGAGTATCACCGACTGGCCGCGCTGGCGCAGGAAAAACGCCGCCGCAGCGCCCATCAGGCCACCCCCAACAATCAGTACATCGGCTTGTTGCGGGATCATCACGATACCTCCTCGGTAAGCATCGAGAGGGGTTTGACCGGCGCCTGACCACGCTGCCGCCCCACTTCCTGAATGCAGACGCCCGCAGCGGCGGCAATCACCTGCGCCCCGGCCTGCGAGCAGTAGCGGCCTTGGCACCGGCCCATCCCGACGCGGCTGAAGGCCTTGGCGCGATTGACTTCACAGGCACCCTTCTCGCGCACCGCATCGCGCAACTCGCCAACCGTAATCATCTCGCAACGACAGACGATCGCCTCGTCCGGCAAAGCCTGGGCCTGCGCCGCTGGCCAGGGGAAAGCCTCGGCCAGGCCAAGGCGAAACTCATCCATCACTTGCAGCGCACGACGTTGCTCGTTAACCAACCCGGCATCCACCGGCAGGTGCAGGTCGCGTAACAATGCCAATGCAGCCAGGCGTCCGCCGTGCTCTGCCGCATCGGCACCCCGGATGACAGCGCCGTCGCCGGCGGCATATATGCCGCGGACCGAGGTGCGGCCATCCTCATCGGTGTCCAGCAGCCATTGGCTGGTTGCCTCGTCGAAACGCAAACGGCAACCCGCCAGGTCGGCCAGTTGGGTTTCCGGACGCAGGTGATACCCCATGGCCACGGCATCGCAATCGAACTGCGCGGTTGCCCCGTTCGCCGTGCGCACCCGCACGCCGCTGACCCCGCTGTTCGCATCCCCCAACACCTGCAGCGGTTCGACGCCCAGGTGCACCGGGATGCCAGCCAGATAAAGCTTGGCCAACAGCTTCATCCCGGTGAACAGGACCCCAGGACGGGCGAGCAACTTGGGGAGGGCCGCGATACGCTTGCGCAACGGTGAGGTGTCGAGCACCCCGACCACCTTGGCACCGGCCTTGAGGTATTGGCTGGCCACCAGGTACAGCAGCGGCCCGCTACCCATGAACATCACCTGATGGCCGATGGAGACTGCCTGCGCCTTCAGCGCAATCTGTGCACCGCCCAGGCTATAGCAACCCGCCAACTGCCAGCCGGCGACCGGCATCAAGCGGTCGGTGGCCCCGGTACAGAGGATCAGCGCATCGTAATCCACGGTCGAATGTTTGCCCTGGCTGACGCAGCACAGTTGGCCAGGGGTCAGGCTCCACACCAGGGTGTCCGGCCGATAGTCGATCTGCTCACGCAAACAGTCGAAGCTCTGGTGCAACGCCTCGGCCTTGTCCGCTTCGCTGCCATACAGCGTCGCATAGTCACGGCTGAAGCCCTCGGGCTGGCGACGATAGATCTGGCCGCCGTCGCGACGGTTTTCATCGATCAGGATCGGCTTGATCCCCTTCGCCAGCAGGGTCTCGGCGCAACGGATGCCAGCAGGGCCGGCACCAATGATGACCACCCTTGCAGGCTCTACCCGCGAAATGGCCATATCGACTCCGGCTGTGTGGTGACTATCTCCAGGCCCTCGCGAACCTCATTGCTGCAGGCACGTAGACGCTCGCCGCTGCGGGTCCAGACCCAGCAGTCCTGACACGCCCCCATCAGGCAGAAGCCGGCGCGACGCCCTGGGTCGAACTCCGACTGACGCAGCACTGACACGTGGGTCAGCATCGCAACCATCAAGGTGTCGCCCTGTTTTGCCTCGATCGGCTCTCCATCGACCATCAACCTCACCGTCGTCCGGTCGCGCTCGGCCAAGCGCACAAAACGCGCATTCATGCGTAGGTACCTATCAGTTTCATGCTGTTTGATCCTTGCTGTGCCTTGAGCAGCTCGGCGCTTTCGTGGTGGCACAGAACCTCGCTGCCGCCGGCGATGCTTCGGCGTGGCGGCGCACTGCGATTACACAGCCCGTCGATGCGTACCGGGCAGCGGTTGAGGAATGGACACAGGTGCGCAGTGGTATCCACCGCACTGATCGGAGGCAGGTTGCCGCAGGAGGCAGCGCAGCTCTCCAGCCACCCCTGACGCAGCTCCGGTACCGAGTTGATCAACAGGTCGGTATAGGGATGGAACGGCACCTGGACGAATGACTCACAGTCACCCGCCTCGACCTTGTGGCCGCTGTACATCACCACGATGTCGTCACACAGCGCGCGGACGGTAGAGATGTCGTGGCTGATGAAGAGGTAGGAAACCCCCAGCTCCCGACGCAGGTCACGCAGCAGTTCGAGAATTGCCGCCCCTACCACGGTATCCAGTGCCGAGGTCACTTCGTCACACAGGATCAGGTCCGGCTCTGCCGCCAGTGCCCGTGCCAGGTTGACCCTCTGCTTCTGCCCACCGGACAACTCGCCGGGGCGGCGTTGCGCGATGCTTGCCGGTAGCTGCACCAACTGCAGTAACTCAGCCACCCGGCGCTGGCGCTGCGCGCCCTTCATGCCGTGATAGAAACGCAACGGACGGCCCAGGATATCTTCGATGCTGTGTCGCGGATTCAGCGCCGTATCGGCATTCTGAAAGACGAACTGAATTCGTCGGAACTGCTCGCGGGTCCGTCCGACCAACGTCTTGCTCAGAGGCTGGCCATCCAGCAGGATCCGCCCGGCCGATGGCTCCGCCAGGCCGGCGATAGCTTGGGCCAGCGTGGTTTTCCCTGATCCCGACTCACCGATCACACCGACTGCCGAGCCCTTGCGGACCTGGAGGTCGACATCCTGCAACACCTTCTTCAGGCCATAGCAAATCTCGAGACCACGGACGTCGAGCAGTAAATCATTACCCGTGGTGGGCGTGCCTTGATCGGTCGTGTCCTGGTTCGCTGAAGGCTTCATCGCCGACAGCAGGCTACGGGTATAAGGATGTGCCGGTTCTATCAGGATCTGCTCGGTACTGCTGTTTTCCTGGATCTGGCCGTCGCGCAGCACGACGATACGGTCGGCCATCTGCGCCACCACCGCCAGGTCATGCGAGACATAAACGGCCGTTGTGCCGAGTTCACTGACCACCCGTTTAAAGGCCCGCAGGACCTCGATCTGCGTCGTAACATCCAGCGCCGTGGTCGGCTCGTCGAGAATCACCAGTGCCGGATCGGTGATCAGCGCCATCGCAGCCATCAGCCGCTGCAACTGCCCGCCCGAGACCTGGTGCGGATAGCGCGCCCCAATGCCTTCGGGATCCGGCAACGCCAGCGCCCGGAACAACCCGACAGCCTTGGCCTGCGCCTGCTGCCGTGACAGCGTGCCATGGATCAGTGCGCTTTCGATCACCTGCTCCATGATGCTCTTGGACGGATTGAACGCCGCGGCCGCGCTCTGCGCGATATAGGCCACGGTGCGTCCGCGCAGCTTTGCCAGCTCGGCATTCGACAGCTTGAGCACGTCGACATCGCCGATATGTACCGAGCCGCCTACGATGCGACAACCGCTGCGAGCGTAGCCCATCAATGACAACGCGATGGTGCTCTTGCCTGAACCGGACTCGCCGATCAGCGCCAGTACCTCACCTTTTTTCAGACTGAAATCGGCACCGTGTACGATCGGTACATCGATCCCCTCTTCATTTCGCGCAGCCACGCGCAGGCCACTTACCCTGACGATTTCGTTCATTTCACTTCTCCGTCCCGCGCGTGGATCGCCCGCCGAAGCTGTCGATGAGCAAGTTGACCCCCATGGTCAGAGTGGCGATGGCGAGCGCCGGCACCAATACCGCCGGTGCCCCCTCCTCCAGGCCCTGGATGTTTTCTCGCACCAGCGACCCCCAGTCCGCGTCCGGGGGCTGTATGCCCAGCCCGAGGAAGCTCATCGCACTCAGCAGCAGCACCACATACACGAAGCGCAGGCCGAAATCGGTCAAGACCGGACGAAGCATGTTCGGCAGCACCTCGACGAAGATGATGTACGGCATGGCCTCACCCCGGGTGCGAGCGACCCGGACGAAGTCCGTCGTCATGACGTTCACCGCCACCGCACGTGCAATACGGAAGGAGCCCGGCATGTAGGCAAATGCAGCCATGCACAACAACAGCGGCACAGAGGAACCGAACGAGGCCACCATCAACAACGCGAAAATCTTGTTCGGAATGGAGATCAGCGCATCTTCGGTGCGGCTTATGAGCGCATCGATCCAGCCTCCGGAGGCCGCCGCCACCAGCCCCAACATCACACCCGCCGAACAGGCAAGTAGGGTTGCCACCAACGCCAGGCCGATGGTGTAGGGAGCCCCATGCAATAATCGGCTGAGAATATCCCGGCCCAGATAGTCGGTGCCCAACGGAAACTGCGCGCTGAGTGGCCCGAAGAAACCGTCGCTGGGCATGGCGTTGACATCGTAGGGCGCCAACAGGGGACCGAAGATGGCCATGAGCGCCCAGAAGCTCACGATCAGCAGGCCGATGAAGCCGCTGAAGGACAACTTGAGCCGACGTCGATGGTGGTGCGCAACGGGCTGCTTCAGTCCATCCTGCTTAATACCGTTCCCTATATCCGGCGTCGGTGGATTAGTGTCAAGTTTCATTTGCGCAGCCTCGGGTTGGACAGAATTGCACACAGGTCAGCCAGCAGTACCAGCACCAGAAACCCGAGGCAAAACAACATGACGCACGCCTGTACCAGCGGCATGTCGCGGGTGACCACGCCGTTTACCATCAGCGTCGCGATACCCGGATAGTTGAAGATCGACTCGACGATGACCACACCGCCCAGCAGGTACGACAGGCTCAATGCGATGGCATTGGCGATCGGTCCGATTGCATTCGGCAGCGCATGACGCAGCACCACCCGTATCGGTCTGGCGCCTTTGAGCACTGCCATTTCGACGTAGGGGCTGCTCAGTTGGTCGATCAGCGCCGCCCGCGTCATGCGGGCCATCTGCGCCACCAATACACAACACAGCGTCAGCACCGGCATCGCGTAGACGCGTACCAGTTCACCGAAGGATTCGACCTCGACATCACGCGACAGGGCCGACAACCAGCCCAGCTTGACCGCGAAGATCAGTACCGCGACGGTGGCAATCAGGAACTCCGGCACGGAGACGGCAAACACCGCCAGCATGTTGCTGTAACGGTCGAAAATCGAGCCACGGTACATGGCCGACAAAATACCTATCGTCAGCGCCAGCGGCACCGAGACCAGCGCTGCGATCGAGGCCAGGCGCAGGGTATTGGGCAGGCGACTGGCGATCATTTCGTCAACCGCCATGCCATTGACCAACGAAACACCGGGAGTGCCGGTGATCAACCCGCCCAGCCAGTGCAAGTACCGCAGGTACACGGGCTGGTCCAGGCCCAGTACCGCGCGCATTGCCGCCACCGCTTCCGGGGTTGCATCCTGGCCAAGCTGTTCCTGGACTGCGTCGCCCGGTAGCAGGCTGGTGAGAAAAAACACCACAAGCGACACGATAAGCAGCGTAAGCACACCTACAGCCAGACGACTGGAAACAAGCCGTGCGATAGTGCTGTTCATAATGAATACCTTTACTTGATGACCGCGCCTGCATCACCCCGCAGGCGCGTCTTGGTTATCGAGCTGTCGTTGCTCTATTCGCTCAGGCATCCAGCCAGACGTGCTCGGCGAACATGTAGCCCATCAAACCGCCGAGCGGGTGTGGAACCAGACCTTTCAACTTGGCATTGTGGCCATCGAGGCTGCTGGTGAACTGCGGGATGCCGACACCGCATTTCTCATGCACCAGCACCTGCATGTCGGCGTACATCTGCTTGCGCTTGGCGTCGTCGGTTTCCCCGCGCGCAGCCACCAGTAACTGGTCGAACTGCTCGTTCTTCCATCCCGATTCGTTCATGCCGGCACTGGACTGGAAGAACAGGCTGAACAGCAAATCGGCGGTTGGACGCGCACCGATGTTGCCGAACCCCAGGGGATGCTTCATCCAATGATTGGACCAGTAGCCATCCGCCGGCACCCGCTTGATGTCGAACTTGAGTCCGATCTGCTGGGCCGACAGTTGTAACAACTGGGCGATGTCCAACGAACCGGTGGCAGCTTCGGAAGCCACCAGCGGCAAGGTGCGTCCGACCATACCGGACTTTTGCAGGTGGAACCTGGCCTTCTCCGGATCGAACTCACGCTGTGGCAGATCGGCGAAGTAATAGCGGTTATTCGAGGCGATCGGCTGGTCATTGGCGATGGCGCCGTAGCCACGGAAGGCGGCTCGATTGATCTGTTTACGATCGAACAGATATTTCATCGCCAACACGAAGTCAGGATTCTGGTTCGGGCCCAGTTCATCGCGCATCACCAGATTGGTATAGCCACCGGTGCGGGACTCCATCAGCGCCACCTTGTTGCTCTCCAGGATGCGCGAAGTCGAACGGGGGTTGACCGGGTTGATGAGGTCGACGTCACCGGCGAGCAAGGCGCTGATGCGCGCGGCCTCGTCCGGGATCGAGAAAAATTCGACTTCGTCCAGGTAAGGCAGGCCTGGCTTCCAGTAACTGTCGTTGCGCACGCCGATCGAACGCACGCCCGGCTGGAATTCCGAGCATTTGAAAGGCCCGGTCCCATTGGCGACGGCGAAGTCGGTTGTGCCGTCACGCACGATGAGAAAGTGGGTCGTGGCGAGAATGGCCGGCAAGTCGGCGTTCGGGCTGGTCAGGCGGATCTGCACCTCGTGCGGCCCGGTGGCTTTCACCTCATCCAACTGCTGTGCGGTGGTCAATGCCTTGGAACCGACCTGGGGGAGCTTGTGTCGATTCAACGAATAAATGACATCGGCCGAGGTGAACGGTTTGCCGTCGTGAAAGACGACGTCCTTGCGCAGCTTGATCGTCCAGGAGGTCGCGTCACTTGTATCGAACGACTCTGCCAGCGCCATACGCGGCACCAGCGCCTCGTCCAGGGTCGTCAGGCCGTTATAGAACATGTTATGACGGCAGTAATCGGTGTAGTTCGAGCCCTTGGCCGGATCCAGCGTATCGGCGGTCGAACTGGTCGCACTGGCGACCTTGATGCGGCCACCGCGCCGACCTTTGCCCGTCCCACCAGCCGCTGCGCCGGCCTCCGCGGCAAACAGTCGACCGGCCGGGCCGAACAGGCTGCTCGCACCCGCGACGGCAACGCCGGCCATACCCAGCATACGCAACGCATCACGGCGTGACATGCCCCGATTGAGTCCCTCGAAAACGCGCAGGCTTTGTTCGCCGGTGATCAGTGGGGATTCGGATTTATTCTTGTTGTCAGTCATATCGGTTCTACCTGTCGATAATGAGAAGGCTCAATGCTCACGGTCAAGCCTGAGCGACCTGGTAACGCAAACGACGGTGAAGCAACAAACTCGGTTTCCGGATAACAGCGTCCCTGCGTACAACCCGGTGCAAGGAACAGCCTCAATGCAAATAGTCCTGTAGCCGGTAATAGAGCCCCACTGCCGGTAGGAACCAGGGCTTGCCGAAGTGCCCGGGAATCGCAGGCCATTCCAGATCCCCCCAGGGATTGGCCTCGACCTTGCCGTCCATGACCTCTGCCATCACCTGCCCCATGTGCACCGACATCTGCACCCCATGGCCGCTATAACCCATGGAGTGGTAGATACCGCCATGCTGGCCGGCGCGAGGCAGTCGATCAGCGGTCATGTCCACCAACCCGCCCCAGCAATAATCGGTACGGACCTCGGCCAACTGCGGGAACATCCGTGCCATCGCCGCCTGCAGCACCTTGCCGCTCTTGGCATCGGAATTGCCGCCGGACATGGCAAAGCGTGCCCGACCACCAAACAGCAGACGGTTGTCCGGTGTTATCCGGAAGTAATTACCGATCATGCGGCTGGTGACGTACGAGCGACGCTCCGGCAGGAGGCGGTCGAGCAGCGCGTCGGGCAATACTTCGGTGGCAACGATAAAACTGCCCACCGGCACGATCCGGCGCCGATACCAACCCAACCCGCCATGCTGGCAGGCACCGGTTGCCAACAGGACTTGCCCGGCCAGCAGGCTGCCGCGACTGGTGTCGACCCGATAACCGTTGCCCTCGGCCTTCCAGCCCTGGACCGTGGTCTGCTGGTAGATCAGCGCGCCGTGCCGTGCCGCCGCCTCGGCCAAACCGACACCGAAGCGCCCGACATGCATCTGCATGCCATTGCGTTGCAACAGTCCACCGTGAAACTCTGCCGAATCCACTTCAGCGCGGACCTGGGCGGCGGACAGCAACTCGACCTCGGAATCGACCTCACGGCGAATCAGCTCGCAGGTCCGCGCCAGCCCTTCATAGTGCTGAGGCTTGGCCGCCAGTTTGAGCTTGCCGCTGCGCCTGAAGTCGCAGGCAATCCGCTCCTGCTCGACCAGCGTAACCACGCTTTGGACCGCGCTTTCATAGGCACGGTAATAAGCGCGAGCCTGCTCGGCGCCGAGGCTGGCAACCAGGCTGCTGTAGTCCTGGGCTACCCCGGTGTTGCAATGACCACCGTTGCGCCCGGAAGCTTCGCCGACCACCCGTCCAGCTTCCAGCACCGCAACACTCGCGCCCTTCAGAGCCAGCGCCCGGGCTGCCGATAGACCGGTGAAACCGCCACCGACGACGATAACATCGACCCGTGCCGGCAGCGCTCCGGTCTGAGCCCCGGTGAACACCGGTGCGGTATCGAGCCAATAGGACTCACTGCGCATGGCTAACCCCTTATAGGTTGAGGAATGACGACTCAGAGACCGACCAGGCCTGCCAGCCCGCCGATATCGGCGATCTGACGATAGTTGTAGCAAGCGTTGCCCGGCTGCTCGTGACCACGGGCGACGAAGGCCTTGTTCTTGATCTTCATGTCTTCGGCCGGCATCAGGTCGTAGCGGAAGCTCGAGGACACGTGCATCACGTCCTCCGGACCGCAGCCGAGGTTGTCGAGCATGTATTCGAAGGCTTGCAGACGTGGCTTGTAGGCCTGGGCTTCCTGGGCGGTGAAGACTTTGTGGAACGGCACGCCCAACTTGTCGACGTTGGACGTGATCTGCTCGTTCATCGCGTTGGAGAAAATCACCAGGGGAATCTTGTCGGCGATCTTCGCCAGACCGGCCGTTACGTCGGGATGCAGGCCCCAGGTCGGCACGGCGTCGTAGTAAAGCTGGCCTTCGCCGCGATACTCGATGCCCCAACGCTTGCACAACCGCGACATGGCGGTCTTGAGAATTTCGTCGTAAGGCAGCCAGTCGCCCATCACCTGATCCAGGCGATAAGCGGTGAAATCCTTGACGAACTGGTCCATCTGCTCAGGGGCCACGCGGTCAGCGAACAGCTCGCGCGTCAGGGGGCCCATCTGAAAGTTGGTCAGCGTGCCGTAGCAGTCGAAGGTGATGTACTTGGGGCGCAGAAAGCTCATGGGGGCAGTCCTGGAAGTTCGTTAATGAACGTGCTGTCGACGGCACCGGCCCCCGTTCCAGGAGCGACAGTGCGTCGCAGCACTACGACTTCATTACAGCACCGAGAAACCAGCATATGGCGTTAAAAGCGCGACCTGCTTGATATAAACCACCGTTTTGCCAGCCAGACTCAGCAGACTTTGCGGAGCGCTTCAGAGCAGGGCATTTCCAGGCCCTCTGCACCCTTGCGGCTCATTGCTTCCAGCTCATAAAGCAAGTGTAGGCGGGATTTACCGCAGAAAATGCGCCCGGGAAAAAGACAAAACGGGCACCTTCCAGGAAAGCACCCGTTGCCGTTGTTACGACTTGCGACCCACACTTCACGCGTATCTCGAAACCCGCTCAATAACCACGGGAACGCTCGATAACACCCGAAAGCGGTTCGCCCTGCTGGTGTCGACGCAGGTTCGCCAGCAGGATCGGCGCAGCCGATTGGGGCTGGGTCATACTCGCTACATGAGGGGTCAGGAACACCCGCGGATGCGCCCAGAAGGGATGTTCGACTGGCAGGGGCTCAGGCTCGGTGACATCGAGGATCGCACGAGACAGCCGCCCCGAATCCAGCGCCTCGAGGAGATCTGCATCGACCAGGTGCGGACCACGACCGACGTTGATCAACGCCGCACCGGCAGGCAGCGCAGAAAAGACTTCCCGGTTCAGGATACCCTTGGTCGCCGGGGTAAGCGGAAGCAGGCAGACCAGCACATCGCACCCCTCAAGGAAGGTATGCAATTGATCGGGGCCGGCGAAACCTTCGACGCCATCCATCTCGCGCAAGGAGCGATTCCAGCCGCGCAGGCGGAAACCGTAACTCGCCAGCCGCGCCAGCACGGCGCAACCAAGAGCCCCCATCCCCATCACACCGATCGTACGGGCCGAGGCAGGTGGAACCTCGAGTGGATTCCAGACGCGCGCCGCCTTTGCCGCGACATAGTCGAAGAAGTCACGGTGAAGGGCCAGGACAGCCAGGCTGACATATTCCACCATGCCGTTAATAATGCCCGGCTCGACCATCCTGACGATGGGAATGTGCGCCGGCACGGCGGAAAAATCGACATGATCGACCCCCGCTCCCGATGAGAAGAAAACCTTTAGCCGAGGCAAGGTGGCGATGAACTCCGCCGGTGCCTGCCAGGCGATCAAGTATTCGACCTCGTCGAGATCGCCGGTATCAGGCCAGACACGAAAGTCGAGGTCAGGGGCATGCTCGGCGAAGTAGTTTGCCCAAGCAGCCGCACGCGCTGCATCGGATCGATAGAGAATGCTCATATATAAGTCCTACCAGCCGCCTACCCAGCCGTCGAAGAGTCCTTCCGGGAGGGTCTCTTCGTCGGCACCACGGAGAAAGTCGAAATCACAGCCGAGATGCGCCTGCTCGATGTGTCGATTGTAAAGATTGCGGTAACCACGCACGTGCCGGGATAGCGGAGGCTGCCACGCCTGGCGCCGGCGCTCGAGCTCCTCCGGCTCGACGCAGAGTTCCAGCCGGCGAGCGGCAACGTCCAGCTCAATGATGTCGCCGTCACGCACCAGGGCGAGCGGACCGCCGACGGCCGCCTCGGGGGAGACGTGCAGCACTGCGGCACCGTAGGCAGTGCCGCTCATGCGTGCATCGGAGATACGCAGCATGTCGCGCACGCCACGTGCCATCAAATGGCGCGGCAGTGGCAGCATGCCCCACTCCGGCATCGCCGCCCCCACGGGTCCGGCATTACGCAGGATGAGTACGCTGTTCTCGTCGATACCGAGCGCCGGATCGTCGATCCGGTCGGCAATCGTCTGTACGTCCTCGAATATCACCGCAGGACCGCGATGACGAAACAGTTTTGGATCCGCAGCACAGGTCTTCATCACCGCTCCGTCCGGCGCAAGGTTGCCCCTCACCACGACCATCGCCTCGCCAGACCTCACCGGATTGTCCAGCGCGCGAATGACTTCGGTATCAATGACTTCGGCAGTCTCGATGATCTCGCCCATCGTGCGTCCGTCGACAGTCTGCGCGTCCAGATGCAAAAACGGCTTGAGGGTCTTCAGTAGACCCGGTACGCCGCCGGCAGCCATCAATCGCTCGGTCAGATGTTCGCCGGCGGGCTGGACGTTTGCGATCAGCGGTACGCGCCTGGCGATCTCATCGAAGCGGTCGAGGGTCAGTGGCACACCGACGCGGCCGGCGAGAGCCAGCAGGTGGATGATGGCGTTGGTCGAACCGCCCACCGCACACAGGAGCGTGATGGCATTGTCGAAGGCCCGTACATCGAGAACCTCATTCGGGCACGGGCTGCCTTCGGCGGCCATGCGCACGCTACGGCGCCCCACCTCGCGAGCGATCTGATTGCGACGACGGTCAACCGCAGGAACCAGGCTACTGCCAGGCAGTGACACCCCCAGCGCCTCGCATATGACCGCCATCGAGGAGGCGGTACCCATCTCGGAGCAATGGCCGGCAGTGCCCATGACACTTCGCTCGAACGTCGCGAAATCACCTTCCGCGAGCTCGCCGGCACGCAGTTGGTCGACCAGACGCCAGACACCGGTGGCATTCGCCAGATTCCCGCCGGTCGATGACCTGGGTGTAGCCGGACCGCTTCCCAGGAAGATAAACGGAACGCCGGCACTGGCGGCACCCATCAGCAGAGCCGGCTGAGTCTTGTCGCAGCCTCCCAGGAGCACCACCGCATCGAATGGATAAGCGCGGATGGACTCCTCGGCCTCCATTGAAAGCAGGTTTCGAAATGGAAACGAGGACGGTTTGATGATGTTCTCGCTAAGCGACATCAGCGGAGCCTCGAATGGAATGCCGCCCGCCTCGAGGATCCCTACCCTCACCTCTTCCGCAAGGGCGCGAAGGTTGAGATTGCATGGGTTGATGTCGGACCAGGTGTTCAGGATGCCTACAACAGGACGCTCCATCAGGTCTTCACGACTCCAGCCGACGGTCGACAAGGTCGAGCGGTGTACGAAGCCAGGCAGGTCATCCTTGCGGAACCAGCGTGCGCTGCGTAGCGGCCGGCTGTGTTTGGTTTTGTTATCGCTCATGAAATCACCTTGGCGCGGGAAAATCCTAATTGGGCATTGGCAAACAATTACCCGTCCGACGCACTCCGACCAGGCGACGCAATCGCCCGGCCGGAGTGAAGTGACGGCAGTGACTCAGAGACCGACCAGGCCTGCCAGTCCACCGATATCGGCGATCTGACGATAGTTGTAGCAAGCGTTGCCCGGCTGCTCGTGACCACGGGCGACGAAGGCCTTGTTCTTGATCTTCATGTCTTCGGCCGGCATCAGGTCGTAGCGGAAGCTCGAGGACACGTGCATCACGTCCTCCGGACCGCAGCCGAGGTTGTCGAGCATGTATTCGAAGGCTTGCAGACGTGGCTTGTAGGCCTGGGCTTCCTGGGCGGTGAAGACTTTGTGGAACGGCACGCCCAACTTGTCGACGTTGGACGTGATCTGCTCGTTCATCGCGTTGGAGAAAATCACCAGGGGAATCTTGTCGGCGATCTTCGCCAGACCGGCCGTTACGTCGGGATGCGGGCCCCAGGTCGGCACGGCGTCGTAGTAAAGCTGGCCTTCGCCGCGATACTCGATGCCCCAACGCTTGCACAACCGCGACATGGCGGTCTTGAGAATTTCGTCGTAAGGCAGCCAGTCGCCCATCACCTGATCCAGGCGATAAGCGGTGAAATCCTTGACGAACTGGTCCATCTGCTCAGGGGCCACGCGGTCAGCGAACAGCTCGCGCGTCAGGGGGCCCATCTGAAAGTTGGTCAGCGTGCCGTAGCAGTCGAAGGTGATGTACTTGGGGCGCAGAAAGCTCATGGGGGCAGTCCTGGAAGTTCGTTAATGAACGTGCTGTCGACGGCACCGGCCCCCGTTCCAGGAGCGACAGTGCGTCGCAGCACTACGACTTCATTACAGCACCGAGCAACCAGCATATGGCGTTAAAAGCGCGACCTGCCTGGTATAACCCACCATTTTGCCAGTCCTACTCAGCAGACTTTGCCGAGCGCTTCAGAGCAGGGCATTCCCAGGCACTCTGCGCCCTGGCAGCGGGATAACCAGAGAAAATCCGCCCGGCAGAACAGCGGAGCCGATCAATCAACTGGTGATATCGATCAATCCCAACTCGGCTTTCCGGTTGCGATAGTGCTCAGAGGATACCCGCGCTGATCGAGCGGCTGCCTCAAGACGATTCGACTGGCAAATCTCTCGATCCCGATATCGTCTTCCAGCAGCCGGTCCATGAGCGCCTGGAAACAGGAAATGCTGGGCGCCACGATCTTCAACAGATAATCGTAGCCGCCACTCACGTTGTAGCACTCGATGATCTCCTGGTACTTGTCGACCCCTGCTTCGAACTTACGAAAGTCGCTGGGCCGATGGCTGCTGATCGTCACTTCGGAGAACACCATGACGTGACTGCCCAACTTATCCAGGGCTACCACCGCGCGATAGCCCTGGATAACGCCGGCATCCTGAAGTCGCTTGGTACGGAACAGGCACGGACTCTCACTGAGGGCAACGGCCGCCGACAGGTCGACGTTCGAACAGCGTCCCTCTCGCTGAAGATGCACAAGAATCTTGATATCGAACGGGTCAAGGGAAGCTGAAAATCGCATGTCGATTACCTTTAATGCCGTGCCGGTTACCGCGTTCTTGCAGATTGTGCTACGGCCAGCGCTTCGTCCAGCGCCTCGACCACCATGCCGGCTTGTTCCACGGACAGCACCAGCGGTGGGCGAATCTTGAGCACATTATGCCCCTTCGCGCAGGCGCTGAGCAGGACACCCTTGTCGCGCATTCGATTGACCACCCGCGTAGTGAGCTCTCGGTCGGGCGCTCGCGTTACTCGATCCGAGACCAGTTCCACGCCGACGAACATGCCCACACCGCGCACGTCACCGATAGCCTCATGCCGGTTGGCGAGTTCTGCGATGCCGTCGCGCAGGATCTTCCCGACCTTGGCCGCATGCTGCACCAGCCCTTCTTTCTCGAGAGTGTCCAGCACCGCCAATGCCGCAGCGCACGATACGGTGTTGCCGGCGAACGTATTGAAGTAGCGAGAGTTCTGGCCAAATTCCGCCAGCGCGTCAGCGGTGGCCAACAGTCCTGCGATAGGTTGTCCATTGCCCATCGGTTTGCCCAGGGTAACGATGTCAGGGTTGATGGCGTAACGTTGAAAGCCCCACATATGCTCGCCCGTCCTGCCGAAGCCGGGCTGGACCTCGTCGGCGATGAACAGGCCGCCGGCCCGCTTGATCGCCTCGACGGCGCCCTTCAACATGCCCGCTGGTCCAGGAAGGATGCCGTCGCTGGTGAACATCGAATCGACAATCAGTGCCGCCGGCTTGATGCCGTGACGCTGCAGATCGGCGATCGCCGCCTCGACATCGCGGGTGAAGCGATCGCAAAGGTCAGCGCCTTCGGCATGATAGAGGCTCGGCGCCGGGACCAGGCGAACGTGCGCACCGAGATCGACCGTCACGCCGAGTGACGGGGAAAATTTCGACACCGCATCGGTGAAACCGTGATAAGCGGTTTCGGTCACGATTACGCCCGTGCCACCGGTGCGAACCTGCGCGATACGATAGGCCAGATCGTTTGCCTCGCTGCCCGTGCAGGTCAGCATGAGGTGAGCAAGCCGGGTCTCGGGTACGGTCGCGACCAGACGTTCGGCCAGTTCCAGAATCGTGTCATGCAGATAGCGGGTGTTGGTCGCGAGAGTCTGCACCTGCCGGCATATCGCCTCGGTCACCGCCGGGTGACAATGCCCGAGTGACGCGACGTTGTTGTATACATCGAGGTAACGACGGCCCTCTGGATCGATCAACCAGACACCTTCGCCGCGCACGATGTGCAACGGATGTTCGTACATCAGCCGATAGGCCGGACCGAGCAAGGCGTCACGTCGCTCGATCATCGCCGTGGTGACGGGGCTCAGGTTGGCGCGCCCGGGGATATAGGCGTTGACCATGTTGAGGTCAGTGGTGCTTTTCATCGGCTTGTCCTTTTCGTACTTCAGTCAGTAATCGGTCGCGCGCCTCGGCGCGGGAAAGATCGGCCATCCGGGACAACGCCTCCCATGCTGCCGGGTTGTGGCGCATGATGTAGGCCCGGTTCTCGGGGTAACGCTTGGCCCGCCACTCCGAAATCAACACTGTGATGAGATGACGCGTGGCCATGAGGTCGGCGACGATCTCCTGCTCCAGCTCGCTGAGCGGCAGCGCCGCATGGTAGGCGCCGACGAACTGCGCCGCCCCCTCGAACGGGTCGGCTGTGCCGCTCATGTGGAAAGCCGCCGCCGTCGCGACCTCACCGACCAGTGGCGCATGCAGCATGTCGCCGAAGTCGATGATCCCCACCATGCGCTCGTGATCCTCAGGGGCGACCAGCACGTTGTAGAGGTGGTAGTCGTTGTGGATCACCTGTGACCTCACCGAGGCCAGATGCGGCAGGACATACTCGGTGAAACGCGTCATGAACGACTCGGCGAGCGCGCGACGCGGGGTGTCCACGATATCACTAAGCCTGGCTGCCAGCCGGTGTGCTGCGCAAACGTTCCAGAGCAGATCATGCGTCGCCGAAGGATGGGTGAATTCCCGCAGCGCGAGGTTCAGCCTGGCCAGCAACGTCCCCATCGCCCGACGCTGTGCGGCGGTCCGCACGGTATCCCGGATCTGGACGCCGTCGAGATAAGTCAGCATCCGCACGGTGGTCCAACCCCCGTCGGTCAGCATTACAGCGTCACGCGCCTGTCCGCCAAGCGTGCGCACCACGCGGGGCACCACCAGCTCGGGCGCCACGCGGGCAATGTGTTCAAGCGCCGCGATCTGGAAATCAACCACCGAAACCGGCTCGGATGGATTGCTGATCTTGACGACGTAACGCCTGCCGTCGTCGGTCTCTATGCGGCAGTTCTGGTCGCGCTCGCCCACCAGGGACTTGACACGGCCATCGATACCATAGAGACACCGGACCAGGGCTCCCACTTCGTCCGGGGCAAGGCTGGGTACTGCCGTGCTCAACGCAGCAGCCGTAATCGGGGGATTCTCCTCCATCACGCGCCCCGTTTCATCGCGGGAGCCTGAGCCAGGCAGTGGAGGCCGAGCAAGCCGGGAAGTTGGCGAATATCGGTCAATCGGTCAACACCATAGCCGTCACATGCAGGCTCGTGTCCGCGGTCGATAAAGGCCTTGGCCATGAACCCCAGATCCGAGGCCGTCATCAGGTCATAACGAAAACTCGATGAGACGTGCATCATCTGCTCGGGACCGCAACCGAGTTGATCGAACATGTATTCGAACATCTGCGCCCGTGGCTTGTAGGCGCGTGCCTCCTCGGCGGTGTAGACCGCGTGGAAAGGTGCCTTGAGGTGAGCGACGCTATGCGGAATCAGATCGACCATCGAGTTCGACAGGATCACCAGCGGAACATGCGCAGCGATTGCGGTCAGCGTCTCGACGACATTCGGGTGGGGCTGCCAGGTCGCTACGGCCTCGTACAAGGCGAGCGCATCGGAAAGGCGATACTCGACACCGTGCTTCTTACAGGTGCGCTCGATGGAGCTCTGAACGACGTCAAAGAATGGCTTCCACTCGCCGAGTACTTCATCCAGGCGGTAGAAGCTGAAACTGCGCAGGAAAGCCGGCATCCGATCGCTCGGAACACGATCTTCAAAAAGCTTTCTGGCCGTCGGCCCCATTTCGAAGTTGATGAGCGTCCCGTAGCAATCGAAGCTGATGAATTTCGGTTTGTATGTCACTTGGTCAATCTCCTGAATGTGGATGACAGTTGGTGACTACAAGTCTATGAAGATCAGCCCTACGGAAATGCTCTATTGCGGTGAGACTCAGGCAGATTCCTTTTTGATCTGAAGCATGTCTGAAATGATCTGCGGTCCCCGTTGCCGAGCCCTGATAGAACGGCTGCCCCATTCTGACTCAGAAAAAAAAACGCCCCTCCATGAAGAAGGGGCGTTCGTCAGCGTCAGTTCGCGATACCTCTACGGCTTCACAGGCAGACTATCCACCGCGCGTATCGAAAGGCTTACTCGCTAGTCTGGTAGATCTCGGCAAGGTCGCACAGGTCCCAGTTGCCGCCGGTCAATACCACGCAGACTTTTTCATCCGGCCTGACGTTGACGACGCCCGCCAATAGCGCGCCGATGCCGATCGAAGCGGCGGGCTCGGCGATCAGTTTCGCGTCCTTGGCCAGGACACGCATGCCTTGAATGATGTGCTCGTCCTCGACCAGCACGATCTCATCCACGTAGCGCTCGATGATGGGATAGGGGTTCTGCCCCGGCACACTCAACCGCAAGCCGTCGGCAATGGTGTTCTTCAAGGGAAGCGTGGTGCGCTGCTTGTTCAATCGGCTGTGATAGTACTTGGGGGTCAGCGCTGGCTCCGCGCCGACGACCCGCACCGATGGCTTGGTCTCCTTGATTGCGGTGGCGATGCCGGAAATCAGACCGCCACCGCCCATTGGGACAATGACCGTGTCCACATCCTCCAGATCCTCCAGGATCTCGCAGCCTATCGTTCCCTGACCGGCCATCACCACAGGGTCTTCGAAGCCATGGACGACTGTATAGCCGTTCTCTGCGGCAATTTCATACACTCTCTTCCAGCGTGCCAAATTGTCGCCATCGAACAGAATGACCTCGGCACCCAAGGCTTCCGTATTGGCGATCTTGATTTTCGGCGTGGTAACCGGAAGCACCAGGAATGCTTTCACACCCAGCATGCGAGCAGCGTAGGCGAGCCCTTGGGCGTGATTGCCGGAAGACGTGGCAATGATGCCGTTGGCGATCGCCTCCCTGGGCATCGAGAGCGTTTTGTTCAACGCACCGCGAATCTTGAACGCCCCGGTGATCTGCAGGGTTTCAGGCTTGAGGTAGAGCTGACAACCCGCCGCTTTCTCTATTTTCTCCGCACGCAGTAGCGGCGTATGTCTGACATGGGGTTTCAGCCGTTCCTGGGCTTCTCGAATGTCCTGGATGGTTGGATAGTCACGCATGGATGTTCTCTCTCCGTACTGTCGAAAAATCACAATTCAAAGGAACGCAAAAAAAGTCCCGACCTTGTTTTCCAGCGCATTGCGGTAGATTTTTTCGGCAGTGGTATTGTCCTGTATGGCCATGCCCGTGGAATCGAAGATGGTAATTTCGTCATCGTTTTCCCGGCCAGGTTTTCTGCCCAGCAGTATCTCGCCGAGCTCACCATGGATATCGTCCTGGGTGATGATCTTCGCGTTCAGCGGATGCCAGGTTTCGCCTTTTTCGATGCACTGTGAGATCGAGTCGTTGA
This sequence comes from Pseudomonas sp. SJZ078, assembly GCF_007828255.1. Classification (NCBI taxonomy): domain Bacteria; kingdom Pseudomonadati; phylum Pseudomonadota; class Gammaproteobacteria; order Pseudomonadales; family Pseudomonadaceae; genus Pseudomonas; species Pseudomonas sp. SJZ078. Next base: position 232,605 of record NZ_VIUG01000005.1, read on the forward strand.
CAATCTTGGCGTGCCTGAATATTTCAGGATCCAGCTCCTGCTTGCCTTTCATATCCGTACCTATGGCGACGATATGGGTTCCAGGTTTCACCCAGCTCGCATCCACCAGGGAGCCTTTGCCACGAGTGGTCGTGATCAGAATATCGGCCTGCTCGACGGCCTCTTTCTTCGAGTCGGCCAGAATCACTGGAATGTCGAATTCGCCTTCGATATCCATTTTGAATCGGGCGAGCGCCTCGGGGTTTCTGCTCCACGCATGGATCTCTTCGATCTGCATCACCAGGCTGATGGCCCGGATCTGCATCCGGGCCTGGTTCCCTGTACCGATGGTGGTGATTTTCTTCGCGTTCTTCCTTGCCAACGCCTTTACTGAAACGGCCCCCGACGCCCCCGTCCGGAGACCGGTGAGCAGGCTTCCGTCCATGACGCAGATCAGTGCGCAGCTCCTGGCATCGAACAGGAGAATGGAGCCCATGCCGTTAGGCACGCCGTGTGCTGTCGGATTATCGAGGAAGCCTCCGGAAGAGGCTTTCATCGAGATCATTTCATTGCTCTTGCAGTACCCGACCTTGAAGTCGATTTCTCCGCGTGGTGCAGGCAGATGTATGCCTATGTAGTCAGGCTGTACCACCTGTCCACTGCAGAAGGCCTTGTACGCTTCTTCCACCGTACCGATGACTTCCTGCATGGAGATCAATTTGCCGACTTCTTCTTTAGTCAGTAGCAATGTTTTCATCTACACCAACTCGCTGTGATTGGGTGAGCATCTGTCAGGCTCACGCACAGGCTCCCAAGCCGAGTCTGCTCACCCTGCTCAGGCGCGAGCTCAACGAGGGTGCATGACCCGTTTGCCTGCAATCATTATGCTGCCGAGCGCTCAGCAGAAAATTCCGGATACCCTGGAAATACGCAACTTCCAGTCTTTTTCATCCTCTGCGACGAAAGCTAACGCTCCCAAAGACCAGCAATAAGTGGCGGATGGAACATTCGCTGCTGAGGCCACTGTGCCTGCCGCATGGATCATTCCGGTCAACACGGCAGAAACTTTCGACCCCCCCTCCGAAAACGCCCGATCCTGCGATTGCGCACATCCAATACGGCAGTCCTCTCGGGTCCAGATGTCTACTATGGGATCAACAATGGCAATGGCTGCATTGCTCACTACAAAGCGATAAACCCATAGGCTCCAGGCTCAGGAGAATAGAATGCCGGCCCCCTTGATAACCATTGCGTCCACACCGCAGCTGCCGCAAAGCGCCGATGCTGTCGTCATCGGCGGCGGTATCATCGGCGTATGCGCCGCCTATTTCATGGCCCGTCAGGGTATGAGCGTTGCTGTCATCGAGAAGGGCCGCATAGGTGCCGAGCAATCCAGCCGCAATTGGGGTTGGTGCCGTCAGCAGAACCGCGACGCCCGCGAGCTGCCGTTATCGACCAGAAGTCTCGCGCTCTGGGAGGAGATCACCGCTGACCTGAACGAGGACCTGGGCTTTCGCCGCTGTGGATTGTTCTATCTCTCGGACAGCCAGGCCGAACTGGACGGTTGGGCCAAATGGCGCGACTTCGCGCTCACCCAGGGCGTCACGACTCATATGCTGAGCGGCGCCGAAGCCACGCAACGCGGCGCTGCCACCGGCAAGCCCTGGTTGGGGGGCGTGTTTTCGCCGTCCGACGGCATCGCTGACCCATCGCGGGCGGCCCCACTGATTGCCAAGGGCGTGATCAAGCATGGCGGCTCGATACACCAATTCTGCGCAGCCCGCGGCGTCGAGACCGAAGCCGGACGGGTGTCGGGGGTCATCACGGAAAAGGGCGTGATCAAGACCCGTCAGGTGGTGATGGCTGGCGGCGCCTGGGCCTCTTCCTTCTGTGCCCAGCTCGGCATTCGCTTTCCCCAGGCGTCGGTGCGATCGAGCATCATGTCGGTCATGCCGGGGGCCCAGGGGCTTCCCGACACGCTGCATACCAGCGATGTGACCGTCACCCGGCGCGGGGACGGCGGCTATACGCTGGCTATTTCCGGACGGGCCTGCGTGGATCCGACGCCACAGCAGCTTCGGTTCTCATCGTACTTTCTGCCGATGTTCGCCAAGCGCTGGCAAATGCTCTCGCCCGGTGATCTGCAAGGTTGGCAATATGGACACGAGACGCGCCGCAAATGGGCGCTCGACCGACCTACACCGATGGAGCGCATTCGTATCCTCGATCCTCGCCCCTCAGATGCCATCCTGAAAGAAACCCTTGCCCGTGCACGTCGGTTGTTACCCGCCCTGGGCAGCGTGCCCATTCAGGCAGGTTGGGCAGGCTATATCGACAGCACTCCCGACGGTGTGCCGGTTATCGACGAAGCACAGAACCTGCCCGGCTTCATCCTGGCGGCCGGCTTTTCGGGTCACGGCTTCGGCATCGGCCCCGGTGCCGGGCGCCTGATTGCCGAACTCGCGTCCGGTACGCGGCCGTTTGTGGACCACACTCAATATTCACTTGCCCGTTTGAACAGAGGTGTTTGGGGCAAGGTCTCCGACTTCTGACAATCGTTCTTCGTTGTTTGGCGGGAGCTTTGTTCCCGCTTTTTTTTGTCCGTTAGAACCACCTACCCCGCAAAAAACCAGACATGCACTGCTCCCCAGAACGGTGAAAACCTATTCGGCCAGGCGACAACCAAGCTTCTATCCCCGAAAAACCAGCCGACATTTGCTGCCGGCGTTGCCCTCGATTCGAGCCGTAGATGCGGTCTGTCACGCCATCTTTTATGCAATCTGCCGAATTACTTTCAGCCCCTTGTCAGGCCTGGCGACAGCTGCGATACAGCCACCGCTCCCAGGGCAACAGAGGACGGACTGCCAATGCAACGAGGTCGCCGGCAGGGCTCTTCATTCTCGCGGGTTTGCCCAGGAGCCGGTTCTGCCGCAGACGCGTTGTCCACCGTAAGGGCAACGAAAACCAATAAAAAAACCAATGGAGTTACCCCATGAACGTCGTGAAACACAGCTGTCTCGCCCTGGCCGTCACTGCCACGGCCTCGCAACTGGCCGTCGCCGGCCAGCAGGAGGAAGCCAAGGGGTTTATCGAGGAGAGCAGCCTGAATTTGCTCAACCGCAACTTCTACATGAACCGCGACTTGCGCAACGGCGGCAGCAACAGTCAGGGCACCAACGGCGCCAAGCCGGCCAGTGAACGCAATGGCTACCGTGAAGAGTGGGCACAGGGTGCCATGCTCAACTTCGCATCAGGCTTCACCCAGGGCACCGTCGGCTTCGGTGCTGATGCCTTCGCTTACGGCGGGATCAAGTTGGATACCGGCCGCGGTCGGGTCGGCAACGGCCTGCTGCCGATCAGCAACAACCGAACCTCCGACGCTGATGTGCCGGACTCCTACGGGGAGCTCGGTGGTGCAGTGAAAATGCGCATCTCCTCCACTGTGCTGAAGTACGGCGAACAGCGACCGACCGCCCCGGTATTCGCCATGGGTGACAACCGCTTGTTGCCGGAAGTGGCCACCGGCTTCCAGCTGTCGAGCAAAGAGTTCGATGATCTTTTCCTCGAGGCCGGTCACTTCACCGCGTACAACGGCAGGAACTCGACCAACTCCAATGACAAGCTGGTCACCAGCTATGCGGGTGTCGAAGCCGACAGCGTCGACTTCGCCGGCGGCTCCTACAAGGTCAGCGACAACCTGCGCCTGATGGCCTACACCAGCAGAGCCGAAGAGGTCTGGCGCCAGTACTTCGGTAGCGCTTCCTACACCCTGCCGTTGGCCGACAAGCAGTCATTGAACTTCGGCCTGAGCGCCTACAAGACCAACGACGAGGGGCAAGCCCGCGCCGGCAAGATCGACACCACCAGTTGGTCGGCCAAAGCCGCCTACACCTTCGGCCCGCACAAGGTCAGCCTGGCCTACCAGAAGATTGATGGCGACGAAACCTTCGACTACATCGGTGTCGACTCGATCTGGTTGGCGAATTCGGTGCAGTACTCCGACTTCAACAGTCCCAATGAGCGCTCCATGCAGATCCGCTACGACATCGACATGGCCAGTTTCGGGGTTCCGGGCCTGAGCCTCATGACCCGCTACGTCAAGGGTGACCAGATCGACTTCACCAAGGCCGATCCCAACGGTGCCTATTTCCGTGCCGGAGCCGACGACGAGAAGCAATGGGAGCGCGATATCGAAGCCAAATACGTGGTCCAGTCGGGCTCGGCCAAGGACCTGTCCTTGCGCCTGCGCCAAGCCACCCATCGCTCCAGCTCGTTTGACAGCGATGTGGATGAGGTGCGGCTGATCGTCGAATATCCGCTGAGCATCCTGTAGCGATTTTCCCAGTCGGCTTTTCTCTCTCGTGGGTCGACCGGTTTTCTTGAAGGCTTTCTCCACGCTCCTTAGCCTTGAGGCGCCCATCCGGGCGCCTTTTTTTCCAAGTATTTATTGCTGCCAACGGGTCTCATTTAAGTAAAAAATTGGGCCCGAAAAGCTCTCGCGTGGGGAATCTGCCGAATTGACCCGCCCCCCTTGTCAGGCCTCGTGGCAAGTGGGATATAGCCTCCATCGCCGGTGAAATTTGCCACCGTCCCCACCCCTAATGGAGATCTGCCATGTCCGTCTCGCAGAAGCCATCGTATCGCTACCGTCCGATGACCGCCGCCGATGTAACAGCAGCCCACGCCTTGTCGGTCCGACTGAAGTGGCCTCACCGCCTGGAGGATTGGGCCATGTTGCAGCGCATCGCGGAGGGCTTCGTCGCCGAAGATGGCGATCGCTTGATCGGTACGGCATTCACTTGCCCACAGGGCGCTTATGCCACTATCGGCCTGGTTATCGTCAGTGATGATTACCAAGGCCAGGGCATCGGGCGCAAATTGATGGATCTGGCCCTGGAGGCCAGCACGCCACGCACCGCTATCCTCAACGCCACATTGGCCGGTGCCCCGCTTTATATCAGCCAGGGCTTTGTCGAGTTCGGTCACATCCTGCAGCATCAGGGCCAGGCGCAAGCCATCGATCCCCCTGCCCTGTCAGCCGGTGAACAGTGTCGGCCCTTGACCGTCGCCGACCGGGCTCGCCTACTCGAACTGGCCAATGCCGGCAGCGGTCTGGACCGGGAAACCGTACTCAACGATCTGTCCGATGTCGTCGAACACGCGGTCGGTATCGAACGCGATGGCCAACTTCGCGCATTCGCCATCCTGCGCCCCTTCGGCCGAGGCCACTGCGTCGGACCGATCGTCGCGCAGAATCCGGAGCAGGCCAAACACCTGATAGCTACGTTGTTGGCACGGGTACCGGATCAGTTCTTCCGTATTGATACTCCGGCGGATTGCGGCCTGTCCGACTGGCTCGACGCAGCGGGTCTGAAACAGGTCGACAAGGTTGCGCAGATGGCACGCGGGACGCCCCCTCAGTCCGTCGGCGGCGTCAAGCAATTCGCCCTGGTGAGCCAGGCCATTGGCTGACGGCCACACGACTCCCCTACTTACCCTACCTGGAGAACCCCAGATGTCAGAACCCACCTCAGTGCTGCTGGCTCGCGCCGATGGCACCCCTGTCTCGACTACCTTTATCCCTGGTCAATTGGGCGCCGGAGATCCTTTCGGCGCGCAGCGCAAAACCGCCTATACCAGCCCGGGAGATATCACCGCCGGGGTGGTCGAGGCCCGCGGCCAGTTCAACATCGATGAGTATCCTTATGCCGAAATGATCGTGGTCCATTCCGGACGAGTCATCCTGCAGAGCCATGACAGTACTCTTGATCTGGGCCCCGGCGGCAGCGCCGTGATCGGCCGCGGCTCGCCGCTGCGGGTTGAGGTGCAAGGGGACGCCGTTTGGGCGTTCTGCGCCGATATCCAGAGCATCGGTGAGCGCAGTCCAGGTCTCACGCTGCTCGACCCGCTCGCCACGCTCTCCCCCTCCAATCCCCCGGACGCCGAGATTCTGCTCAGCCCGACACCGCAATGCCGCTCACACAGCATGTTCGTCGAAGAACCAACCAATCTGCTCATTGGCGTCTGGGATTCGACACCCTATACGCGCCGGTCGCGCCCCCACAAGCTGCACGAGCTGATGCACCTGATCGAAGGCAGCGTCACCCTGCAGGCAGCGGACGGCAGTGAGCTGGTGGTCAACGCCGGCGATACGGTATTTGTGCCCAAAGGCGTTCCATGCGCCTGGAAGAGCACCGTCTACGTTCGCAAGCTCTACGTTGTCAAATAACACGAACAGTGTTGGGTGCCCGCGGATGATACTGATCCGCGGGCACCATTGAGGTTCGGCCTGGGGCGAAAGGCCCGATGATACAACGCCGTCATGTCCACGCTGGCGTGAGCCTTCATCCTTCCCCGATCCATCGACCACTTATTACGGAGCACACATCATGGGAATAGGCGGCATCAGTATCGGCAAGTTTCTGATCATCCTGCTGATCGTGATCATGCTGTTCGGCACCAAACGCCTGAGGGGGTTGGGCTCGGATATCGGCGACACGATCAAGGGGTTCCGCAAGGCCATGGGAGATGACAACAAGTCAGCCATTGAAGAACAGCCTACGGACCAGGCGAAAAAGTACTGAACGCCATTCACCATCAATTTCGGCAAATATCACGGGTGGCCTCGTCCCTTGAATGCCGACTGATGCTGGCATCGCCCCATGCAGCAAGCGCGTGATCCTGGCGCAGCGTTGTCTCGAATCGGTCTGCATTACGTTCTCGTGAAGTTGACTCGATATACAGCAGATTCTCCTTCACCGACCTCAAGAACGGCATATCCCCTCAGGGCCGCCTTGCTAGTTTATTGAGCAGAGACGACACCACGATCTGCTGCTGGCAGCGCTTTCACCACTCAATGGGAGCCCATTGCATGACGACCCAATCTTCGAACCCCTACAGCGTCGACCCGCAAATGTGTCGGCAGTTCTATATCAATGGCATGTGGTCGCCGCCGGTCCACCTGGTTACACAAGAGGTGTTCAATCCGGCGACCGAGGAAGTGATCGCCGAAGTCGCTCGGGGTTCCACCGAAGACGTCGACCGGGCAGTGGCGGCCGCGCGCACCGCGTTCGCCGATTGGTCCGCCACCTCGGTGGAAACCCGCGTTTCGATCCTGGGAAAAATCCATGAGCTGATCCTTGAGCGCAAGGAAGTGCTGGCCCAGGCATTGTCGCTGGAAATGGGCGCGGCCATTGGCTTCGCACGGTCCATGCAGGTGCCGCTGGCCGCCGAACACGTTCGGGTGGCCCGTGATGTGCTGTCCACGTATCCATTTCAGAAGGTCGAAAATGGCACCGCCATTCAACGCGAGGCCATTGGTATCTGCGCCCTTATCACACCATGGAACTGGCCGCTCTACCAGATCACCGCCAAAGTCGCCCCGGCGATTGCCGCTGGTTGCACCGTGGTGCTCAAGCCCAGCGAACTCTCACCGCTGAGCGCCCTGCTGTTCGCCCAACTGCTGCATGACGCGGGCCTTCCACCTGGTGTGTTCAATCTGGTGAATGGCAGCGGTGCCGACGTCGGCGCAGCCATGGCGGCGCATCCCGATATCGACATGATCTCCATCACCGGCTCCAACCGCGCGGGCGCGCTGGTGGCCCAGGCCGCCGCCCCGACGGTCAAGCGCGTCACCCAGGAACTGGGCGGCAAATCGCCAAACGTCTTCTTGCCGGACGCTGACTTCGCCAAGGCCGTGCCGCCCGGGGTGATGTCGGCGTTCCGTAATGTCGGCCAGTCCTGCAGCGCGCCGACCCGGATGATCGTGCCCAGGAACCGGCTGGCGGAAGTCGAAGCATTGGTCACCGCCACCGTCGACGGGATCATCGTCGGCGATCCCCGGTCGGAAGAAACGCAACTCGGGCCCATCGCCAACGAAGCCCAGTTCAATCGCGTGCAAACCATGATAGAGGCGGGCTTGAACGACGGCGCCAAACTCCTCTGCGGCGGCCCAGGACGGGTGCCGGGTTTTGCAAAAGGCTTCTATGCCCGCCCAACAGTCTTCTCCGAGGTGGATAACGCCATGCGCATCGCCCAGGAAGAAATCTTTGGCCCGGTGCTGTGCCTCATCCCCTATGACACAGTGGAAGAAGCCATCGCCCTGGCGAACGACACTGTCTACGGCCTCAGCGCCCATGTGCAAGGCCAGGACCTTGAAACGGTACGCGCCGTGGCCTCGCGCATCCGCGCCGGGCAGGTGCTGTTGAACTACCCGGCGTGGAACCCGTTGGCGCCGTTTGGCGGTTACAAGCGCTCAGGCAACGGCCGGGAGTTCGGGGTTCACGGGTTTGAGGAGTACATGGAGGTCAAGGCGATTGTCGGGTTTGGTTGATCGCCCTACTGCTCGGTCCGGCCTTTCCCTTCACGATCATGTTCGTATCGCGTCAACGGAAACGCCGGCAGCCACGCCTCGCGACGCACGGTCCAGCATTCGTAGCTAGGCATCAGCTGGTCAGGAGCATCCAGGCTTCCCAGGTTCACTTCAATCTCATCACCGCTGCGGGCGAAGACCGGCGAGCCGCAGCGGGGGCAAAAGCAGCGGCCGGCATAGTCGCGGGTTTCACCTTCGATCTTGACCGCCTCCTGGGGGAACATGGCTGCCGCGTAAAAAAGCGCGCCATGGTGCTTGCGACAGTCGAGACAGTGGCAGAGGCCGACCCGGTAAGGTCGCCCCGACGCTTCGAAGCGAACGTTGCCGCACAGGCAGCCGCCGGTGAATCGGTCCATGGTGCGTCTCCTCTGCAATCTAGCGGTGTAAGCCTTCGACCCTTCTCGTCGCTACGGGTTTAATCCTTTGTTGCCCGGCAAGACGCCTGCCTGGACACCACTTCGATCAGCAACCGGCGCATGCTGCGCCATCAATGCCACCATCCATTCGATGAATACTCTCAACCTGGCACTGATATGCCGGTTCGGCGGGTACGCCAGGTAGAGCGGCATCGGGTCGATGCGCCACGTTTCGAAAAGCGGCACCAGTCCGCCGTTGGCTTCGTGGGGCCTGGACATGTACTTGGGTAGCCATAGCACCCCCAACCCCGCCAGGCCCGCCGCGAGGTAGGCGTTGCCGTCGTCGACGGCCAGGGCGTAGCGCCCGTTGATGTGCAGGTGCTCATTGTCGTTGTGCATGGCATAGGGCACGGCTTTGCCGGTGCGGGCCCAGAGAAAGCCGACGATACGATGCAGGGAGTCTTCGAGGTCTCGTGGATGCGCGGGCGTGCCGACACGCGCCAGGTAGCTCGGCGCCGCGAAGACGCCCAGCTCAAGATCACCGATGCGCCGGGCGATCAGCGACTGATCCGTCAGTTCTCCGCCGCGCACCACGCAGTCGACGTTTTCATCGATGATGTCCACGATGCGATCGCTGACGCCCATGTCGATCTGGATATCCGGGTAGCGCTCATGGAACGTCGGCAGCGCCGGCATCAGGATCAGCGCGGCCAGCGGGCTCGGGACGTCTACCCGCAAGCGGCCCCTGGGGAGGGCCTGGGCATCGGACAGGCTGGTTTCGGCATCCTCCATGTCGGCGAGCAAGCGCAACACCCGTTGGTAGTAGACGGCACCCTGGGCAGTGACGTTGACCTTGCGTGTCGTGCGGTTGAGCAGCTTGACCCGCAGGCGCGCCTCCAACTGTTGCACCAGCTGGGTCACGGTGGTCTTGCTCATGTGCAGGGTCTCGGCGGCCTTGGTGAAACTGCCCGCCTCCACCACCCGGGCAAATGCCTGCATCGCATCGAAACGATCCATTGCGGCTCCGCGTATCGATCAGATTGTTTGGATTTCACAAACAGTGATCGCCAAGGTTGCGCGTTTATCGCCCGGACACAAGCCCCTAGAGTGACTTCATCGTTGATTTCTCACCTGATTCCGATGGAGGTTCCCATGACAACGCGCGATGTAGTTTTCCCACCTGGACGCCAGGCGCTTTACGAGCGTAATCGTTATTCGCCGGCGATCCGGTCCAATGGTTTTCTTTTCGTATCGGGGCAAGTCGGCAGCACCGACGACGGTTCACCTGAGGCCGATCTCGAGGTTCAGGTCCGCCGTGCATTCACCAACCTGGAAGCGATTCTCGCCGCAGCCGATTGCACCTTTGACGATGTGGTGGACGTCACCGTATTCATGGTCGATCCCGAATCGAAGTTCGAGACGATCTGGAAAGTGGTGCCTGAATTCTGGGGCAACGCACCGCACCCGACACTGACGGCGGTGGGGGTGACGTGGCTGTATGGATTTCAATTCGAGATCAAGGTGATTGCCAGGTTGCCTGACGCTGGGCGGTGAGTCAGTGCCTGCTCGCGATAGCGGTAGGTCCGTTGGATCGAGGCTGGATGTGCCGGCGCCTTCGCGGGCAAGCCCGCTCCCACAGGGTTTTGAGGGGGCTGCTGATACCGAGCCCACTGAAGATCCAGTGTGGGAGCGGGCTTGCTCGCGAAAGCGGTAGGACAGTCGCTGACCGGCTAGCCTTTCAACGCCGCTTCAATCGCCGCGATGTCGATCTTCGTCATTTGCATCATGGCCTCGAACGCGCGCTTGGCGGCGGCTTTATCGGGGCCGGCGACGGCGTCGGTCAGGACGCGTGGGCTGATTTGCCATGACAGCCCCCACTTGTCCTTGCACCAGCCGCAGACACTTGCCTCACCGCCGTTACCGACAATCGCATTCCAGAAACGGTCGGTTTCGGCCTGGTCCTCGGTGGACACCTGGAAAGAGAAGGACTCGTTGTGCTTGAACACCGGGCCGCCGTTCAGCCCGATGCAGGGAATACCCATCACCGTGAACTCCACCGTCAACACATCGCCTTCCTTGCCCGACGGATAATCGCCAGGCGCGTGATGGACGGCTTGCACGGCACTGTCCGGGAACGTCGCAGCGTAGAACTGCGCTGCCGCCACGGCATCACCTTCGTACCAGAGACAGATCCTGTTCTTGTTATTCATCCGACTTCTCCGAGAGGGATTGGTCGATGCAGTCTAGCAGTGCACTTTTTCCGGGATCGAACAAGTGATGAACGGTTTTGCACCTCGAACACCGCTGGCTGAAAAGCCGCGGTGACGGATCACCCACGGCTTCCAGATCCAAGCTTCAGGCAAACAGTTCCACCCCCAACTGGAAGGCAACCCACAGCGCCAGGCCCGTGGCAAAGGCCAGCGCAATGTTTTCGAACAGGTTGTTGCGGTACTCCTTGCCCAGCAACGACTTCTGGTTGGACATGATCAGCAGGCCCAGGGAAATGACCGGCAAGCCAACGATGTTCAGGGCATTGACGCCGATGGTCAGCGTGACGAAGTCCGGCATGCCGGGCAGCGACCAGACCAGCGGGGTCACCAGGATAAACAGCATGAACCATTTGTGCATCGGATCGCGGTGGAACTCCTTGCCATAGCGCTCCCGGCGCTCGGGGCGCACGTGCTGGAAGGCGTCGGTGATAAGCATCGGGAATGCCGTGGTCTTGCCCGAAATACTGGCGAACAGCGTGGCGAATACCCCGACGAAAAAGATGTACCAACCGATCGGGCCGAAGAACATCTCCAGCGCCTTGCCCAGATCCCCCAGGGTGTTGACCTCGATGCCATTGGGCCGGAGGATTTCCGCACCGACAATCCAGATCGCCAGATTGATGACGATCCCGACGAACACCGCGAACAGCAGGTCATTGCGCTGGACGCGCTTGTGCTCAGGGCCTGTCCAACCCTTCTGGCGCATGACATAAGGGTGGACGAAGTTGGCGATGGAGCCCGCGACCGCACCGATCACCGAGACAGCCACCAACAGCGCTCCGTGCACGCCCTCGTCGGGAGGAATGCTGAAGCCGATGGTGCCTTTGACGATACCGGCAACATCCGGGCCGGACATGACGGCCAGGGCCAGAAACGCCAGCGTCATGATCGCCAGCAGCGCCTTCATCACCCCTTCGATCATCGAGTAGATATTGCGGCCAACCAGCAGCCACACCGCCAGCACCACCGCCACCGAACAGAGCAACGGGCGGTCGATCTTCAGCAGCATGGCCAGTGCCTCACCGGCGCCCTTGATCATGTAGGCATTCATCAAATGCCCCATCAGCAGCGCATAGACCAAGAGGAACCAGGCGAAAAACGGATTGAGTTGGGCATAGCCCTGCAGGATGGTCATGCCCTGGTTATTGCAGAGCTGGAAGCGCGCGATGATGTTGACGATCAGGAATCGCAACAGCAAGGACACTGCCAGCACCCACATCATGGCGTAGCCGTAGTTCGCACCGGCCACGGAAGAGGTAATGAGGTCGCCTGCGCCCAGCCACGCCAGTACCGCGATGATGCCGGGGCCAAGCAGCTTCAACAGGCGCACGAAACGGCTTTGCGTGGACGCTGCTGCCGGGTCCTTGACGGAAGGAATGCTCGTCATGAGGGGGAGTCTCCGTTTATTTTTTTTGTAAGAAACGGAGACAGTCGAACACACTAGATACGACATCGTACAACATCGAACTGTGTAAAAATGTTTCTTGGCGCAACCTGTGGATACGTGGGCGCTGCGTGAGGTTTCCACCGGCCAGCGCACCCGGCTATGCCCTCACCCGCTCCCCATGCGCCATCATCCAGCGAATCAAGTGCGTCATCGACACCTGATGCTGCTGGACGACGCACTCACCGCCTTGCTCATGGCGGTAGCGTTCGACGTAGCGGCTGAGCAGCACATGATCGCCATCCTCCGCCAACCGTAGTTCGACCTCTCGGCACTGCAGACCACCCTGGCCGAGCGCCTTCACACTTCGCCGCAGAATCAGCGCGTCGTTAGTCATCGGCCTGCTCCTCCTCGCATTGTGGGGTGACCGCCCCCAGTTTGCCTTGCGCGACAACATCGGCGCGCTGCTGCGCGATCGCGTCGCGCAGGGCCAGGTAGTAATCCGGCTCGGTCCGCAGTTGGTCCGTCAGCGGCAGCGCCTGGGCGCGGCCATCGACGATGCCGCCTGCGGTATTGATCGTGCCCAGGGTATCGACGGTGCTGCTGTCGCCGCCAAACGGGTCGACCACGAAACTGATCACCTTACCGGTGGCATCCCTCAGGTTGGCCGTCCCCAGCAGCGGCAGCTCCACCGTCGGCCCCGGGGCGAGGTTCCAGACGCCGAAGGTCTGGCCGAAATCGGCCTCATGGCGCTCGATGCCGAGTTTGCCCGAGACATCGATCAAGCCGACGATGCCGGCCGTGGTGTTGATGACAAAACGCCCCAGGGTGTTGACCGAACGCTGCGCATTGCCTTGCAGCAGGTCGTTGATGAACACCTTGGGCTCGCCGAAGTTCGCCACGAAGTTATGCATGCCGGTCTGCGCGGCATCCGGAAGATGACGATAACCACGGGCGATGGGGGCCAGTGCGTAGTCGTCTACGGTGCGGTTGAAGGCAAAGATGCCGCGGTTGATGGGTTGTCCGGGATCGTAAACGGTGTACGGAACACTCTCGCAACTGCCGGGCTTTGCAGCGGGTGTGCTGGTGCAACCGCTGGCGAGTGCTGCGAGCATGATGACCAGAGAAAATCCAACACGTAGCGGCGCGGGTCTGAACGTCGGCATACAAAGCTATCTCGGCAAAGGATGGGCGATACCGTTCAGTTAAAAAGTCAGGCCCGACACAGCCCCTGTGGCGAGGGGATTTATCCCCTCGCTACAGGGTTCGGTGTTGTCCGGCTATTTAACTGTCTGGAAACGGCGCTATCCTGCCGCTGCTTTCTTGCCTGGAGATTTCCGGAATATTGCCCGTCGGCAACTTCATTGCAGGATTGAAATATATGACGCAGGGCCCGGATTGATCCTAGTATCGCTCCCTGTATCCATGACCCCGACGTACCCACTGTGAGCCATTTACTACTGGTTGACGATGACCTCGAAGTCCTCGCCCTCTTGCGCAAATTCCTCGAACAACATGGCTACAGCGTCGATGTGGCCGCCGACGGTGCCGCCCTGTGGCAGGCGGTCGAGCGCCAGCTGCCGGATCTGATCATCCTCGACGTCATGCTGCCAGGAGACAACGGCCTGGTACTCTGCCAGCGCCTGCGGGCCGAGCACAGGGTCGGCATCATCATGCTTACCGCCATGGGAGAGTTGAGCGACCGGGTCGTCGGCCTGGAGATGGGCGCTGACGATTACCTGACCAAACCTTTCGACGCCCGGGAGTTGCTGGCCCGGGTGCGGGCCGTGCTCAGGCGTACCGGCGAAGCCAGGGGCCCGCTGAACGACGCCTCGCGGCCGGTCCTGGAGTTCGACAAATGGCAGTTGGACGTCACCCGGCGTGAATTGCGCTCCCCGGATCAAGTCATGATTCCGCTGTCTGCGGGCGAGTTCGAACTGCTCCTGGTGTTCGCCGAACACCCGCGCCGGGTGCTGAGCCGCCAACAGTTGCTGGACCTGGCGCGGGGCGAAACCTTCGACGCGTTTGACCGCAGTATCGACGTTCAGGTCAGCCGCTTGCGTCGCAAGCTGGAGACGGATATCAGCGGCGCGACCATGATCCGCACCGTGCGCAACAGCGGTTACTATTTCAGCCCCCAGGTGGTGAAACGATGAAACCGCCGAGCCCCGGCACTCGCCGTCCGCGCGATACCCTGGCGCGCTGGATCGCCCTGACCACCCTGGTTGCCATGCTGACGCTGCTGGTGCTGAACGCGTTGTTCAGCCAACTGGCCGGAGCCTGGGCACGCCCGCCCCTGATGGAAACCGGCCTGTTTGAAAAGATCTCCGCCATCGCCCGCATCATCGACTCGGCAGCGCTTGAACAGCGGCCCGTCATTGCCAAGGCCGCCAGTGACCGCGAATTCACCACCCAATGGCTACAAGACCATGACGAGGCGCGCGTGCCGGTGGTCGACGACGACCCGGAGTACAGCGACGGCGCGGCACGGCTGCGCCAGCAACTGGGCAGGCCCGATGCACGGATAGAAGGCTACGAGCCGAGCGACTGGCCCGCCGACCAGCCCGGCGGGCGCTACGCCGCGCTGATCGAGCTGAGCGACCACTCATGGGTGATGTTTTCCATGCCCGCGCGCAACTGGGGCCTGGAGGAATGGGAGCGCAACCTGATCATCATCACGCTGATGCTGCTGTCGGCTTTTATCGTCGCGCTGGTCGCCACCCGGCACCTGGCCGCGCCGCTGGAACGCTTCGCCGAAGGCGCCAGGCGTTTCGGCGTGGACCACAAGGCGCCGCCCATTCCAGTCATCGGCCCCTACGAGATCCGCCAGGCCATTCTCGCCTTCAACGCCATGCAGGCCCAGCTCAAGCACTTCATCGAAGATCGCACGCAAATGCTCGCCGCCATCTCCCACGACCTGCGCGCGCCGTTGACCCGCATGCGCCTGCGCGGGGAGTTCATCGAGGACACCGAACAGCAATCCCGCTTGTTCAGGGACGTGGACGAGATGCAAGCGATGGTCAATTCGGCCCTGGAGTTTTTCCGCGACGACGCACGGCTCGAACATGCCACCGCTTTCGATCTGGCGGAGCTGCTGCACACCGTCGTCGATGATTTCAAGGACGCCGGCAGCGAAGTGGCATTCGAGGGCGCCCCTCGCTTCGTTTACGTGGGCCGGCCCATCGGGCTCAAGCGCGCGCTGGTGAACCTGATCGACAATGCGATCAAATATGGCACAGAACCCAGCGTCCAGCTCAAGACCTGGAGCGATCACGTTGAAATCGGCATTCTGGACCGGGGGCCGGGCATCGAGGCCAAATATCACGAGCAAGTCTTCACCCCATTCTTTCGTCTCGAAGGCTCGCGCAACAAGCACACCGGTGGCGTCGGGCTCGGCCTGTCGGCAGCGCGGGCGACCGTACTCGAGCACGGTGGAACGTTAACCCTCGACAATCGCCGCGATGGCGGACTGCAAGTCCGGGTTTCGCTGCCATTGACCTGACCTGCCGCGGGTCCGTTGGCAAACAAAGCCTAAACAACCGGGGCCATCCTCGGTAGGATGGCCGGCCTTTTGGCCCGGACCCGCTCTGGAATCGTCCCAATGATCCTGATTGTTTACGCCCACCCCTACCCCGACCAATCGCGGGTCAACCAGCAGATGCTCGAAGGTGCCTCCAGCCTCCCGGACGTGGTCGTACGGTCCCTCTACGACCTCTACCCGGATTTCGACATCGATGTCGAAGCCGAGCAGCGCGTCGTCGAGCAGGCAGGCCTGGTCGTCCTCCAGCATCCGATGTACTGGTACAGCATGCCGCCTCTGCTGAAACTGTGGATCGACAAGGTATTCACCCATGGCTGGGCATACGGCAGGGGCACCACCGCACTGAAGGACAAGAGCCTGCTGTGGGCCGTCACCACCGGTGGCGAGCCGGACCACTTCGAGATCGGTACCCATCCGGGCTTCTCCGTGTTGGCCCAGCCCCTCCATGCAACGGCCCTCTATTGCCGCATGCGCTGGCTGGATCCAGTGGTCGTCCACGGCGCCTATGCCGCCGAATCGCACGCCCAACACGCCCAAATCGAACACTATCGCGCCCGCCTGGCCTCCTGGAAGGAAGATTGATATGGAGACTCACAGCCTGATCGAGATGCTCATCTACCTGGCCTCGGCAACCTTGATCGTGCCGATTGCCGTCAGGTTCGGCCTGGGCCCGGTGCTGGGTTACTTGCTGGCCGGGTGCGTCATCGGCCCGTGGGGGCTGAAGCTCATTACCGACGTCAAGGCCATTCTGGAGTTCGCTGAAATCGGCGTCGTGCTGATGCTGTTCATCATCGGGCTTGAGCTCGACCCCAAACGGCTGTGGGCGTTGCGCCGGATGGTGTTCGGTGGCGGAGCCTTGCAGATGCTGGCCTGTGGCGCTGCCATCGCAGTGTTCTGCGCCGCCCTGGGCCTCAACTGGACGGCCGCGTTGCTGGTCGGCCTGACCCTGAGCCTGTCCTCCACGGCCATCGCCATGCAGGCGATGAATGAACGCAACCTGACGTCGACCGCCGTCGGCCGCAGCAGCTTTGCCGTGCTGTTGTTCCAGGATATCGCGGCCATTCCCCTGGTCGCCATGATCCCCTTGCTGTCGGCCCACGGTGAAACACCTTCAGGCACCGCCCTGGCGCTGTCGATCGTCAAGATCGTCGCGGCCATCAGCGTCGTTGTGCTACTGGGACGTTATGTGACCCGGCCATTGCTGCGCTTCGCCGCCCGCTCGGGCCTGCGGGAGATCTTCAGCGCCGTGGCACTGTTCCTGGTGTTCGGCTTCGGTTTTCTCCTGGAAGAAGCCGGCCTGTCGATGGCAATGGGGGCTTTCCTCGCCGGGGTGCTGCTGGCCAGTTCCGAATACCGGCATGCCCTGGAAAGCGACATCGAGCCGTTCAAAGGCTTGCTGCTGGGGCTGTTCTTCATCGGCGTCGGCATGTCGATCGACTTCGGCACCCTGATCAACGCGCCGTTGAAGGTCGCCACCCTGACCCTGGGCTTCATCCTGATCAAGCTGCTGGTGATCAAGACAGTGAGCCGGTTCCTCAACGTACCTGCCGGCCAACGTTCATGGCAGGCGGTGTTGCTGGGCCAGGGCAGCGAATTCGCCTTCGTGGTGTTCGGTGCCGCGACGCTGGCCGGCATCCTGACCGATCAGTGGGGCAAGAGCCTGACGCTGGCGGTGGCCCTGTCCATGTGCCTGACACCCCTGCTGATCCTGCTGCTGGGTCGCCTGGAGTCCGTCGCGAAGAAAAACCGTGAAGAATCCGACCTCGTCGATCAGCAGAACCCGCGCATCATCATTGCCGGGTTCGGCCGTTTCGGGCAGATCGCCGGCCGCCTGCTGATGTCCTGTGGCGTCGAAGTGGTGGTGCTGGATCACGACCCCGACAACATCGAGACGCTGCGCAAATTCGGTGTGAAAGTGTTCTACGGCGACGCCACGCGCCTCGACCTGCTGCACGCGGCCGGCGCGGCCCAAGCCGTGGTACTGATCAATGCCATTGACGATCAGCAGGACAACCTGACGCTGACCCGGCTGGTCCAGGAGCATTTCCCGACGTTGAAGCTGATCGTGCGGGCGCGGGACATGGGACACCTGATCACCCTGCGGCAGATGGGGGTCGAGGCGGCCGAACGGGAAACCTTCGAGAGTGCGCTGTCACTGGGCCGACGTGCGCTGATGCAGATGGGCGTCGGACCTTACGAAGCCCGCGAACGGGCGGATCAGTTCCGTCGCCTGAACCTGCAAATGCTGGAAGAAATCGTCGCCCAGCCGGAAGATGACCTCAAGTTCCGGCACGACGCCTACCGTCGCGCCAATGCGCTGCTCACGGACATGTTCAACGAAGACCGCGCGCGCCCCGTCGACCGCTGGCCTGAGCATCATCGCAACGAGACGGATGAAGCGCATAGCTGACGTTTCACGGCATCACACGCGACCGAACTGGCGCCGGTACTCCACCGGCGTCAGCCCCGTCAGCGCCTTGAACATCCGTTGCAGGTTGGAACTGCTGCTGAAACCCAGCTCCGCGCCGATGCTGGCAAGGGGCAGCGAGGTCAGCGTCAGGCGCTCGCCAACCTGGTTCAACTTGATACAACGGGCATACGCAGCGACGGTCTGGCCTGTCTCACGGCCGACCTTGCGCGCGAGCGTGCGCTCGGACATGGCAAGCCGGTCCGCCAGCGTCTTGACCGTGATCCGCTCCGCCGGCATTTGCTCGATCAGCCCGTGCAACCGGCGCAACAACCCGTCGGGCTGCTGGATCAGGGCAATGCCCTGGAATGCCGCGTGAGGGACGGCTGGACGCGGTAGCACCATCAATCGGGTGATGTCGCGCAGCGCATCACGGCTGACACTTCGTTCGATCAGTTTTTCAGCGATGGGCAAATAACCGTTCACCCCCGAGGCGGTGGCGGTCCGCTCGTTGAACACGCAGTTCCGCTCGCTTTGCCAATGCACTTTGCGATACCGCGCTTGCATCGCCTGCGCCAGCCACCACGTCACCGTCGCGCCCTGCCCGTCCAACCGGCCGCCCGCGGCCAACAGGCAGACTCCCGTGCAATAGGCCCAGAGCCGAAGGTGGCGCGGCTGTTTCGACAGTGCCTTCACCAGCGGCGCCTGCCCGGCAATGAGCGCATCCACCTGTTCGGCCGACTCAGCCCAGAAACCGGGCACAAGAATGGCCTCCAGCTCTGAATCCCCCAGCGCCGCCTGCGCCTGGAGGCTGATGCCATGGGCACACTCCACCGGACCTGCTTGCAAGGCGATATAGGTGGCCTCGAACAGCGTCCGCCCCTTTCTGCGATTGGCTGCGTGCAGCAGGTCGGCGAAAGCGAAGAGGCCGGCGGGCATGCAACCGGGGAACAGCAGTAGACCGATTCGGATTGTCTGGGACATGGCATGAAATGAATCAATGATGTCAGATCCGGCCATTATGCCCATCCACCCGGACCGGCACCATGGGCCCTCACTCCCTATCAAGGAACGCTTCATGAAGATCCAGCAGATCCGCAACGCCACGATCATCCTTGAATCCGGTCCGTATCGCCTGCTCGTCGATCCGATGCTCGCTGGCAAGGGCACGCTGCCGCCGCTGCGACTGTTCGGCGCCACCCAGCGTAATCCATTGGTGGAATTGCCGGCCGCTACGGCAGAAGCCTTGGAGAGCGTCACTCACTGCCTGATCACGCACTGCCAGAAAGGCCATTTCGATCATCTGGACCGCGCGGCCAAACGGTGGTTGAGGGAAAAACAGATTCCTGTCATCTGCACGGCTCACGATGCCAGCTACCTCGCCAAACGCGGCTTGAATGTTCAGCCACTCGCCAAGGACCCTGACCAGGCCAACGGGTTTCTCGGCGGCATCCTGCGCTCCGTCAGGTGCACCCACGGACGCGGCCTGGTGGGCAAGCTGATGGAACACGGCGTCGGTTACCTGATCGAGCTACCCGGCGAGCCCAGCGTCTACCTCACCGGCGACACCCTGCTCACCCCCACCGTGCGTGAGTTCGTGCTGCGCCATCAACCCCAGGTCAGCGTGGTTCCGGCAGGCGGCGCACGATTCGATCTGGGCGGCGATATCATCATGGGCATTGAAGAAGCCATCGAGTTCACCCGCCTGTCTCGCGGAACCGTGGTTGCCAATCATCTCGAAGCGATCAGCCATTGCCCGACGACGCGAACAGCCCTGCGCGACGCCGCGGTAATGGCCGGGCTCGGAGACCGGCTGCTAGTACCCGAAGACGGCGAGACGCTGGCGTTCACTTAGGCCAGTGCGTCCAACTCGGCCAGCATCGGCGCCGGAATCCGCAGCTCGCTCGCCGTGAGGTTTTCCCGCAGGTGCGCCACCGACGACGTACCGGGAATCAGGAGTAGATTCGGCGAGCGTTGCAGCAGCCACGCCAACGCAACGCACAGCGGTGACGCCTCCAGGCGCGCCGCGACGCTGGAGAGGGTCTGCGATTGCAACGGCGTGAAACCACCCAGGGGAAAGAACGGCACGTAGGCGATACCCTGCCGGTTCAGGTCGGCGATCAGTGACTCGTCCCCTCGATGGGTCAGGTTGTAGTGGTTCTGTACACACACCACGTTGGCGATGCCCTGGGCTTGCTTGACCTGCGCAGCCGTGACGTTGCTCAGCCCCAGGTGGCGGATGAGGCCCTGCTGTTGCGGGCTTTCGTGGATTTCATCAATCAGAATCGGCGGTAACGGCCCCCCGTTGCACTGCTCATCCTGTCTCGCGCAGACGGCTACAGCCGCTCGTCTCCCCGTTCCGAAGAATTTCGAACCAAGCCCCTGCGCATGGCTCGGACCTACATGACACCGTGACACCGCTGAATCAGTGATGACGCGCTTGAGCAGTCGAGACGCGAGCGGCTAGCGGTCGGTTGCGTTTCGATTCCGGGAGTTTCGCCATGTGTGAGGGTTTTGTTCAGCACGTTTCTTCAAAAGACGCCCTGGCGTATTTCGCCCAGCGAGACACCCCGGACGGACGTTTCGATACCAGCGTGACGCACCTGGACTTGTACAGGACAGTACCCACCGGGCCACAGGAACGGCACAGCCTGATCAAGCCGAACATGCAAGTCAGCGCCATTCGCCGTCGTGGCGGGCATTTGGAGTCCATCAAGGTTCGTTGGGGCTGGTCGCCCATCTGGTCGGTGGGAACGATGCCCCCGATGACGCATCTGCCGCTGCACCTGGTGATGCGCTCCAAGGTCTTTGACCCCATCAAACGCGAAGGTCGGGTACTGGTGGCCGTGGAGGGCTGGTACGAGTCGCACGCGCCCTCCGAATCCCAGCTGCAACATTCCAGCTACACGACGTCCCGGCAATCGGCCCCGATTTTCCTGGCAGCCCTGGCCCAGGCCAGCGAAACCGCCTTGGGCTGCGACGGCCTGGCCCTGGTGACTTATGGCGATCTTGCCAGCCAACAGCAGCGTGTCCTGGCTTTGAGCGCAGACGAGGCACTCGATTGGCTGGAACCCGATTTCGGATGGGCGCAGGCACAACAATTGGCAGAGCGCCTGAACAACGCGAAACCGCACCTTGAACCGGCGATGACGGCCCAGGTCCCGGTCAACCTTTGACCTTGGGCGGGAGGTGAAACATGTATGTGATCATGGGGGGGACGGGACATGTAGGCTCGGCCACCGTCCAGGCGCTGCTGGCCCAGGCAGCGCCGGTGATTGTTGTGACCCGCAAGGCCGCCCATGGGGAGCAATGGCGCGCCCAAGGCGCTCGGATCATCGAGGCGGATGCCCAGGATATCGACTCGCTGCGGGCCGCCTTCCGACTCGGGCGCCGGGCTTTTATCCTCAACCCGCCAGCCCCTCCGAGTACCGATACCGATGCGGTGGAGCGGCAAACCGTGGCCAACATTCTTGCTGCGCTGGATGGCTCGGGCCTTGAGAAGATCGTCGCCCAATCCACCGCCGGCGCCCAACCCGGCGAGCGACTCGGCGACCTCAGTGTCTTGTGGGGGCTGGAAGAAGGCTTGCGCAATCAATCGATCCCGGCGGCAATCAATCGCGCCGTTTACTACATGAGCAACTGGGACGGCCTGCTCGACACCGTTCGCACCACAGGCAAGCTGCCCACCCTGCTTCCCGCCGACCTGGCGCTACCTATGGTTGCCCCCCGGGACATGGGCGAAATGGCAGCGACGAGACTGTTGTCGCCGCTGACCGACACTGGTGTTCGTTATGTGCAAGGGCCTCGCCTGTATTCACCCAACGATGTCGCGCAGGCTTTTTCCCAGGCGCTCGGTCGACCAGTCGAGGTGCAGGTGATACCGAGGAACCGCTGGGAAAATGCATTCCTGGACCTCGGCTTCAGCCCCGCCGCCGCGCAATCCTACACGCGGATGACCGAGGTCAGCGTCGACAACGGCTTCGAGATTGCCGAGGATGGGCTGCGCGGCACCACTACGATTGAAGCCTACATTCAGACGCTGGTGCGAAACGAGGATAGATAAAGGAAACCGGGAACGGCGCACCAATGGACGGTAGACTGCATCTTTTTCCTTTCCTGCACGAGGAGCCGCATGGCTAACCCAGACATCACGTTCACTCCCGACCCGGATGCGGACTCCATCTCCTCCGACGTCGCCGGCTTCGGCGGCCTGCTGGTCACCACCCAGATCCCGACCCGCGCCGATGGCAGCCTGGAACTGGGCGACATCACCCTGCAGAGCGAATGTACGTTGCAAGCGCTCAAGACCGCGCTGGAGCGTGCCGGCAGTTCCATGGACCGGGTCTTGCACCTGACCATCTACCTCACCGACATGACCGAACGCGCCGCCTTCAACGAAGTGTACAAACGCTTCTTCGCCAAACCCTGGCCGGTGCGCGCCGCGATCGGCGTGGCGGCCTTGGGGGTCGAGGGCATGCGGGTGGAAGTCACGGCGATGGCGGCCAAGGGCTGAAGGGATCGCAGCACGCTTGCTTGCAGTGGGGTGGCCGGGCCGACGCCATCGTCGGATCGCCGCCCGGAGCAAGCCCGCTCCCACAGTTTTTTCCAGCGCCCACAGATCCAACGTACACCACAACTCCCTTGTGGGAGCGGGCTTGCTCGCCAAAGCGGTGGGTCAGCTTGAAGTGATGTTGACTGCGAAGCCGCCATCGCGAGCAAGCCCGCTCCCACAGTTTTTTCCGGCGCCCACAGATCCAACGTACACCACAACTCCCTTGTGGGAGCGGGCTTGCTCGCCAAAGCGGTGGGTCAGCTTGAAGTGATGTTGACTGCGAAGCCGCCATCGCGAGCAAGCCCGCTCCCACAGTTTTTTCCGGCGCCCACAGATCCAACGTACACCACAACTCCCTTGTGGGAGCGGGCTTGCTCGCGAAAGCGGTGGGTCAGCTTGAAGTGATATTGACTGCGAAGCCGCCATCGCGAGCAAGCCCGCTCCCACAGTTTTTTCCGGCGCCCACAGATCCAACGTACACCACAGATCCCCTGTGGGAGCGGGCTTGCTCGCCAAAGCGGTGGGTCAGCTTGAAGTGATGTTGACTGCGAAG